>JAEOSP010000203.1 GCA_016840305.1 Candidatus Hodarchaeota archaeon | reverse complement strand
GGTTTCGAATTTCTGATGGAAGGTGTAAGCCCTGACGTTTCAGGAAGCGACCAATCGGTACCATCATATAGCCATACTTGAAAAGTCCAAGTTTGGTCTTTCTTCGTATAAGAAGGGGCTACTTCAGTTGAATTTTCTAATTCAGGTACTTCTATACTGGTATTATACCAGACTATACGAAAATCTGTTAGTAAATCACTGTCGATGTCGGTTCCATCAAATGAAGCTACCAAGGTACTTGTGGTATAAGCAATTGTTGGAAATAGGGATAAAGAGCTAATTTCAACAACTGGTGCAGTATTGCCTATTTCGATTAGAGTGGAGTTGATAGGGTTACTAAAGGATGTACCATCACTACCTAATACTTCAACCTGCCAAAGCTGTCCTTTAACAACTTCAGAACCAGGTATACTAGAAAGATCATTAAACGAGGATTGGAGAACATCATCCTTAAACCACCTAATTTGAGTTCCAGATTCTGTATCGTCATCAACATCAGTTAAAACATAGAAAACTGTTAGAGAAGATCCCCGAACTGGATTGATAGGATTTATTTCAACTAACCCACCTTGAATCACAGGTGCAGTATTTAGAATTTGTTCATTTGAAGAAGGAGAAACAGAAAGTGAGTAACCTTCACCATCAAAAGCCTTGAGATTGAAATACCAATTTTCATTTTTAGTAGTATTTCCTGAATTCAATATTGCGGATGTTGACATTGTTATCCACCATTGATCCAATAATCCATAGCGGTACCACGTAATATTATAAAATAAATTATCATCAGTATCTGGATCATATGCGAACCAAGAAGCCATTAAATCATCTGTGGTGGTTGGATTTTCTGTTAATGTAAAATTCCATACACTGGGTACTGAATTGATTATATTCGTGCTTTGTGAGTAGTATACAATTGAATTGTCATCTCCATCAAAAACTGTTAATGTGTAGTTCCATCTCTCTCCCTTTTTTGTATATACTGAATCAATTTCTCTCATATTGTTAAAAGTACTGTTAGGTATACCATTAATATACCAAACAATAGTATATCCTAACTCAGTATCACTAGTGTCATTATCAGCGAAGTTCCAACTGATAGAAATATTTTCTGATGTAACTGGGGATGTAGTAATTGTTAGGTCATTTGCCTCTGGGATGCTGTTAAG
The DNA here is from genome assembly GCA_016840305.1 of Candidatus Hodarchaeota archaeon. The sequence goes on along the minus strand of JAEOSP010000203.1, from coordinate 7,338 downwards.
AATGACTAAGATAGATGAATTATATTGAATTGACCAATCTAGACCATCATAAACTCTTATGGTAAAATTCCATTTGTCATTTTTTGTTGTGAGACTTGAGTCTACAGACATAGAATTATTTAGATTAACTTGAAGTGTATTATTAACATACCAGCATATTTCTATATCACTGGGAACAGGTAATCCGTCTGAATCAGTATAATCATAACTAGCTTGAAGATTTTCATATGTTTTATTGGTATTAGCATTTAACAAAACACTCTCCACTGTAGGTATAGAGTTTGATCCAGCTCCAATAAAAACAATTATTGAAGTATAATTAGCACTATATTCGAACCCATCATATACTTTTATGATATATTGCCATGCATCACCCTCTAAAGTGTCAACACTATATAAAATTGTATCATTATCTTTTGATGCATTGTACACACCCTTATTATACCAATAAATAATTCTATTTACAGTTATTTCATTATCTGCACTGGAATTTTCAAGATTATCTGCATCATTGTATGTATAACTAATATTGATTGAATCATCAGCAGTTGGACTTGTATTATTGAATGTTGGATTAAAGGGAGTAACATAGGGTAAGGAGTTTATTATTAAGGTAGTTAATGAGTTGTATTGAATAGAACTGTTAACACCATCGGATACTGTAATTGTGAAATTCCATATTTCACCTTTCATTGTTTCTGAGGATAATACAGTTAATGTTGTAAGTAATGGTTGAACTACATTGTTTTTATACCAGGTAATTACGTAACTGTCTTGAGTATCACCATCATCATCTTGAAATACAAAGGATGCACTAATATTTTCGCTTGTAGTTGGATTTGTAGTAATTGTTAACTCCGTGATTGTCGGAAAACTATTTAAAATTCTTATACTGGTTGAATTGTATTGAATAGAGTAATCAAACCCATCAAATACTTTTAATGTATAATTCCAAACCTCATCTTTGGTTGTAAGAGCTGATACTATCGTTGTTTGACTACCAGTAGTATATACTACTCCATCCTTAAACCATGTAATAACCCACGTACCTTCAGGATCATTTTCGGCATCAAAATAAGACCAACTAGCTTGCAAGTCAGTGGTAGTATATGGGTCAATTGTGATTGAAATGTCAGATGCTGTAGGTATTTCATTTATTATGGATCTGCTAGGTGAGGTGTATAGTATTGAGTAATTTGTACCATCAAAAACTCTGAGAGTATAGTACCAATTTTCTCCTCTTGAAGTATTTCCAGCCTCTACTATCTTGAGATCATTCAATTGTTCTTGTAATTCATCCCCTGTACCATTATTTGAGTACCATCGAATTATCCAAGATCCTTCTGGATCGAGATCATTATCAGAAAATGTATAACCTACAGTTAAATCAGTGTTAGTATTTGGAGTTAATGTCAAATTTACATTGGAAGCTATTGGTATACTGTTACCTATTGTAACATTATTAGAAGAAACCCATTGAGAATAATTTGAACCGTCAAAAGTATGAATAGCGTAGTACCAAATTTCTGATTTGTTAATAGCGTCAGCAGGAACTGAGGTTTGGTCATTGAACTCTACTTGCAGGGATTCATACTTGTACCACAAAATCTCAAGATTTTCAGTATCTTCAAGATCAGAATCTGGATCAAAATAACTATAACTGACCGTTAGTGTTGTTGTTGTCAATGGATTGCTTGGTGATACAGCAACATTAGATATAATTGGAGGTAAATTTTGTACGGTTATATTGGAGGAAAAGGTTACGTTGCCAAATTCAATGCCATCTTTAGGCTTAACAGTCGCTCTCCATGTATCTCCTTTATATAAAGCGGAGGATGAGATTTGTAGTTCTCCATTGTAAGCTGTTCTTAAACTCCAAGAGCTTCCTGTCTCATTCCATTTATACCAGCGAATTTCAGTTCCTGATTCTAAATCTCCATCTTGATCAGAGTAATCATAGCTAAGAGATAGAGTTTCATTTCCATAAAGTGGTTTCGGAGAGAGAGTGAGATTTTCAGCAATAGGGAGATTATTTTCTGGTGAAGTCACTAATAACATTAAGTCTATGTTCCAACTGTCACTGGTATCATCAGTTGATTCATCTGCACCATTCAGTCTTATAGTAAAGGTGGAAGATGTCATATAAGGAACAACGCTTACATTATTCCAGGTATTGGCATTCAAACTGTCTATCACCGTTACCCAAGTAGATGATTCGCTCCATATATCAACCTTGAGATTTTCTGTTCCTAGATTACCAGTATAAATTGCTAATTCGTTTTCTAATTGTTGATATTCAGCATTGATCCATTGATATTCTAAATCAAGTATGTAAGGTGCTGGAGCTCTTCTGATATTGAATCCGATAGCTACCCAATCTTTAGTTGAACCTATGCTCCATCCAATTGTTACGGAAGAACTTCCTCCCTTTGTGCAACCCTCTCCAAAATGATATGTTGTAGCTGTTCCTCCCATTTCCTCACTCCATTGTAAAGTTTGTCCAGCATCAGGAGTAGGTGCGCCACTCGCCAGAGTTACTACTGCACTTTGTACCATATCTCCTTCATTACTTGAAACTGTAACTGATGGAGATTTAGTGAAACCCTCATTCGTTGTCACACCATTAAATGGTGTTGTTTGGTCAACTCCTGTATATGATATAACCCCAATAGTTACATCATCACCCGTACTTCCAGTAAGATATACTTCCACCTCATCTGTTCCAACAATAGGATTTTTGATATACCATACTTCTATACTTGGGTATCCTTTACTTGTACGTGTTATACTTCCTATTTGAGCTAGCAATTGCCCCCCAAATGTGACATTTGAAACAGCTGTTCCTCCATCTGTTTGTACAGTAACCACAAGTAAACGATTTGTTCCTGATATTGTATGATTATGAACAAAGTATGAACCAGTATTTGCATTAGTCGAAACTGAATCCACTATAATCGATGGTTGAGACGTTAATTCTTCTTGTACCTGCATATACTGGGAATTAATACTTGATCCTTGAGCATAATTGAAATTTACTTCATTCCCAGTATCGGTAATACCATCAACATTCGAAGTATTACTATCTACATCATCCTCTACTCCGTTTTCTATTGAATAACGAATGGGGGTTTGATGATGAGAAGTAATTGAAAAATTAGTATCAGTAGAGCGTTCAGAAGAAAATTTGGGATTTAATTTTTCTCTAGTTACAAACACACCTGGTTCTCCACGTAAAGGTATTATATTGATTGTGGGTGGTGTTTGTTTTTCATTAAATGGAAGGGCGATAGAGTTTGAACTGATACTTATAAAAAAAACGATTAATAAGGACAAAGGGAAGAAGTAACTTTTTATCCTCACTAATGGCGATCCTCCAAGCAGTTTAACCTCATTCTGACATTTTCGTTTAGACTTCTCTCGCAGACTAATAAGATTATATGTAAAAAATCTATAAAAATTTATCTTAACGATAATTCTGTCAAAATTTCTAGTTGTAGTTTGATGTAGTTTGATATATATATTAAGAGTTTATTGTTAATGAAGAAATGAAACTTGTTCATATTATGTATAATGCAGAAAAGCTTATCTGCAACCGCAATAGGTTTATTTTGGTATAAATTCAGGACAAGCAGTTTCTTTTTTGAGCATAATGGCAAAATTATTATGCAAGATAAAAAGGCGACATAAACCTTTTTCTTTTTCAGCTAACTCTCCACTGATATGAATAGGTGCATACTCGGTAAGATATGCACATTGAGAGCATGTTTTTCCTTTGTAAGATACAGTATTTTCAGTCATTGTTATCAACAATATTATAACGACTTGTAGACTAATAAGAGTTACTTCCTCGAAAAACCAAAGATGTTTTAATCTATTGAAAGTTAAGGGCTCTACGAAATCAAACTAAGCTTTTTTATGACTATTTTAAAGGGATGAGAAATTTTGACTAATCAAGAACTTGATGTAGAACTATTAGAAAAATTGTGCAATGCATTTGGCCCTACAGGTCACGAAGAAGAGGTTCAAAGAATGGTACGTAATTATGGGCAGAATTATTGTACCAGTGTTGAGTATGATAAGATGGGTTCAGTAATTTTCAAGAAGGTTGGAATTGATACGGGTCCAAAGATCATGTTAGCAGGTCACAGTGATGAAATAGGCTTTGTTATTACAGGGATTGAGAAAAATGGCTTTTTAACTTTTCATCAGCTAGGTGGTTGGCCCGATCAGAGCCTTTTAGCCCAAGAAGTACTCATCCGTCCTTTTAAAGGAGGAGAGAAGATCATTGGTATCATTGCTGCGAAACCTCCTCACGTACTTACCCCTGAAGAGCGGAATAAAGTGGTGAAAAAAGAAAATATGCACATCGATATCGGTTGTTCTTCAGATAAAGAGGTTAAAGATCTTGGTGTACGAATAGGTGATCCCGCAGTTCCTTATGCCTTTTTTCGTACAATGATTAGACAGAAAAAAATTGATGAAGAAAATAATAACAAAGAAGCAAAAACAAAGGAAGTTACTTTAGCTGCTTCCAAGGCATTCGATGATAGAATTGGTGTATTTATCATTTTGGAGGTAATTCGTAGATTAACAGTAGAAAATATCAATCACCCAAATACTGTATACGCAGTTTCAACAACGCAAGAAGAAGTTGGTCTTAGAGGAGCACGAACATCTGCTCAAAAGATTCTTCCCGATGTTGGATTTGCACTCGATGTTGACATTTCTGGCGATGTTCCTGGTACCAAAGGTCTTGTACAAAAAATGGGTAAAGGTGTATGTATATCTGCTGGTGATGGATCTATGATACCTAATCCCCGCTTACGTAAATTTGCTATTAACACTGCAGAAGAAAAGTCTATTCCTTATCAACCTGCCTTCTTGAAGGTTGGAGGTACAGATGCAGGTATTATTCACTTGACAGGAATGGGAGCTCCGTCTTTATTCCTCGGAACTGCAACAAGACATATTCATTCACATCATGGAATACTAGATCTCGAAGATGTGGAAGCCTGTATACAGTTATTAATAGAAATGATTCAGAAACTTGATTGGAATACTGTAGAAAGTTTTACACGATTACAATAGAAAAAGGGAAATCGTTCCCTTATCCTTTTTTACCACTTATCTCATGTATGATTATTTTTCCTATTGTAACTCTCTTAAGTGCTGTTTCCAATAATTGCTTCTTCTTGACTTTTTCCCTCATATCTGGATCTTCTTCTAATTGATCAATCATAATAGTGAGAGCTTTTCTCTTATCCATTATATCGGATATAAAATAAACTTCACCCTGAAAATGAACACTTTCATAATGGTGATCACATTCTCCTACTGCATAGCCTTTGTCAATAAAAGCCTGTCCCCAAATTTTTTCAGTATTCTGTAAGAGATCGATTTTTTTCCCTTCTGAAGCGCAATGAAAGAAAATTACATTATCTATTGGGTCATATCCATGGCTCAGTGTTACAAGATATGGTGAATTATCATAACACATAGCTAGAGTTATATATTTTGTTTCTAAAAGAATAGATTTGATTTCTGTTTCATCTGTAATAGTTTTTTCCTTTCGTCTTATATCCCGCATGATAATCATATTTTTATCAATTTCTCTAAAACTTTATTCGTTATGACTCTACAAGAAAAAATCATTGACCTTCGCTCCGATACTGTTACTAAACCTACTCCTGAAATGTGGGAAGCTTTAAGAGAATTAAATGATTCTAAAATAGGTGATGATGTTTTTGGTGAAGATCCTACCGTTAATGAGCTTGAATTACAATCTGCTAAACTTATGAATAAGGAAGCGGCATTGTTTGTGACCTCTGGAACTCAAGGTAATCTAATATCCCTATTAAGCCATACTAATCCTGGAGAAGAAATCTTAATAGAAAGAAAAAGTCATATTTTTCTCTATGAGGTCGGAAGCGCCGCCAGATTAGGTGGATTAACAAGTAAGACATATTATTCTCAAAACGGTTTTCCTAATGAAGAAAAACTCAGGAGTATGATTCGTACACGATCTGATCTTCATCAACCCTGGACTACATTATTAGCTGTGGAGAACACTCATAATACTCATGGTGGGGTGGTGATCAAACCTTACAATTTGAAACATTTGTCCGATCTTTCTCATGAACTTGATCTCAAATTTCATATGGATGGAGCCAGAATTTTTAATGCGGCTGTAGCAACTGATCTTCCTTTGAATGCTTTCACAGATAATGTTGATTCGATTATGTTTTGCCTAAGTAAAGGAATGGCAGCTCCTGTTGGGTCGATGATTGCTGGTTCTCAGGAGTTTATAGATAGAGCACGCAAATTTAGAAAGATGCTAGGAGGAGGAATGAGGCAAGCAGGAGTAATTGCGATTATGGGATTAATTGCTTTAACACATGATTGGCGAGCTCAAATAAAAGAAGATCACTTGAATGCGCAAAATTTGGCGAATGGATTACGGAAAGAGAATTTGAATATTACTGTACCATATCCTGAATCAAATATTTTACTAGTCCGATGTCCTGAAGAATCTCCTGTATTAAAAATCATACACGATTTAAAGGAATCGGGTCTCTTAGCCCTTCCAATGAAATCTAAAATTCGTTTGGTTACCCATTTTGGTATTACAAAGGAAGATATTGATCGAGCAATAGAAATTCTTAGTACTGTTATTCAGAAATATTCTGATAATTGATACTTCTTAATAATATTTAACAACTCAACTAGAGTTAGCAATAAATCGGTATATATGCTATAAGGTGGAAGATACGCAGCAAAAAAATCAAAATAGTAATTCAGAACGCTTTTCAACTATCAAAAAAGCTATTAAAACTCGGATTGATCAAAATAAAATAACAGTATCCCCACACCTACGTCTTAATTCACTTGCTATTTTAGTAGGAATAGTAGGTGGCTTTGGATCCTGGATATTCCGCATTGCAATAAATACTTTGTACTTTATATTTTTCCAGTTTCCAACTGATATCTTAAGGAATTTGGGTTTAAGTAGTATTGATTGGGTACCATTTCTATTAGCACCAATAATTGGTGGATTAATTGTTGGAATTTTAACTTCCCGTGTTTCTAAAGAAGTAAAAGGTCATGGAGTACCCGAAGTGCTTGAATCTGTTGCTCTTCATGATGGTAAGATGAATTTACGTGTACCATTCATTAAAATTATTGCTTCTGCAACTACCATTGGATCTGGTGGTTCAGCTGGAAGAGAAGGGCCTATTGCTCAAATCGGAGCTGGATTTGCTAGTGGCTTAGGTGAGAAACTAAACCTTAATCCTAAAGAAATGAGAACACTTGTAATTGCAGGTGTAGCTGCAGGGATAG
>JAEOSP010000202.1 GCA_016840305.1 Candidatus Hodarchaeota archaeon | reverse complement strand
TTGGTAGTTCGTTCAAATTTCATATAGAGTCCTCTCAGATTTCTATATGAAGAACTACCATTTATAAAGTTACCGATCATCAAAAAGAAGTAATTTCACTACAATTACTAGTTACGTTAGAACTGAAGTTTTGCTGTACATGTTCGAAAATGGACGTGGGATGTGCTAGTAAAAAGATAATTATTTTCACTAATTTTCGAGATGTCAGAAAACTGTATTGGGTTGATCCTAGTATCCAACTTCTAAAACCTAGAGTCAGACATTTTGATGTCTTAATCTAGTATCATATAATTATAAACGCTAGAAGGATTTTAGGTCCTATATATTTTCCAGTCATATGATGGGTATTTAAAATGATCACTACAAAACTATTAATTTCAGAACCTGATTATTATAGCTGTGAGTTAACAAAGAAATTTCCAATTAAAGTCACTCTTATTGCTATTAATGGAAATATTGGATTCGGAATTAATGAAACACTGGATTCCAATGAGGATACATTACTCAATTATATGTCTGAACTCAAAAAGAATCCTAGTGTTATTAGTTTGGAGGTAACATACAAATCTTCCTTTTCCTATTGGACTCGTTTGGTTCACAGTCTAAAAAAACCCTCAATATACGAAACTATACTTCAGAATAATTCAATGAGTCTTTTACCAATTATAATCGAAAACGGATTGCAAACACATACTGTATTGTCTCCAAATAAAAGTGATCTCAAGGTTCTATTGCATAAATTGAAAAAAAGGTTTTCTATTGTTAGCATAAAGGAATTATCAACCACTCCACTTAATTCAACTTCAAAAATCTTAACACAAAAGCAAATTAATGCAATCAAACTTGCTTATGATTCTGGATATTATAATATTCCACGACGGACGACTACAAACGAGTTATCAGAAAAAATTGGTATTTCGAGAGTTTCATTTAGAGAACGAATACGTAGAGTGGAGAGACGATTGATTGAGGAATATTTCAAAGAGATAATACAATCGTGAAATGCATAAATGTGATATGAGATAAAATGAAAGACTTGTATATAGATATAAAGGAATTCTATCAGGATTTAACTAGTTCTAGTGCCACTGAACTTAATCCACAGCGTTTTATTTTTGACCAAGGAAAATTGGTAAGATTAGAACTGAATAATTTATCGATTAGCTCTCTTCCATCATCAATCGCTAAAATTACTAGTTTAAAGGAAATTAACCTACGGAATAATCAATTAACTAGCTTACCTCCATCATTAAAGAAACTTAACCGTCTTACAGAGGTATCTCTATCAGGTAATGATCTCCAAAAAATACCTGATTGTCTTTACGAATTACCTAATCTCCAGAAACTCCACCTGGTGAAAAATAAAATTCGCTGTATTCCAGAAAAATTATCTTCTATTAATCAATTACGTGAAATTGCTCTTGCTGGTAACGAAATAGAGAAGCTACCAGTAAATTTCGGAGTGTTGAAGTGTTTAAGGGAATTATCATTATCACGTAACCCTTTAAATACACTTCCAGAGTCTTTTAGCCGATTAAAGGAATTACGATTCCTTTTCAGTTATTCTTGTAACCTCCAAAAGCTACCAGAGAATTTTGGAGATTTGAAAAATCTTGAAAAGGTGGATTTCAGTAATAATAACCTGACATGGCTTCCTAATAGTATGATTAGATTGGTAGGTCTGAAGAACCTCGACCTTCAAAGTAATAAGTTAACAACAATACCAGAAAAAATACTATCGTTGAAACAGTTGAAATATCTTAATTTATCTAAGAATCCTCTCTCTGAAATTACAATGAAGGTGTTCTCAGAGCCTATCTACCAAAAAAATATGAAAATAATATTAGACATTAGAAATAAGTATCAAGAAACAAAAAAAAAGAGAAGTTAAGATAACTAAGTTATCTTTTTCTTCGGTAGATAGGAGCTGCAATGATTAAGAAAAGAATTGTTGGCCATAAACTGATTGGTGTTAGAGTGGGAATAGTTGTTGTATCATCAGGTGAGGTTGAAACACCCACTGATTCAGCAGCAAATCTCTGTACTTCAACTCCATCGACTTCTGTTACCTCAAACATTCTTATTACCCAACCTGTACTAATGTCATAGATATAATTTCTACTAATGGATGTAGAATCATATGTTCGATAGCTATCAATATAAACCTTGTCACCATCATAAGTGACCTCAGCAATACCCTCAAACACATCGTCTATAACTTTTGGATCGGTTGGAATTACAAACATTGGTCCTTGTGAGCTGTTTTCATTAGCATTGACAATATTAACCGTAAATGAATCAGCTGTTATTTCTCCATCTAGAGAAGAGTGAAATACCATGTGCATTGTAATATTGTAACCTTCTACCTTATCAATAATGACATCGATTTTATCAGGTACTCTCATTGTTAGATTTACTTCACTATCATCCGATCTTGTGGTGATAAGAAAATTTTCGGTTGATGAACCATCCTCGTTTCTCATGAGTATATCTGTAAATTGTAAGGTATTTGAATCTCCTGCGTTTACACCTACTGCAAACTCAGAGGTTAAATTACCTGTTATGATTTCAAATTCATGTTTTATGATACCTTCCTCTTTTTCTTCTCGCCAATATCGATTTAACCAACCAGTTGATTTATCCCAACTTCCACTATCGCTTTGTTCGTGATATTCATCTTTCCAGTAGGATGAGTATTTGATCTCACTATCCGTTATTTCCATTTCAAAAGGAGCGTACTGATTAATTAGACTAGTATTTACCGTTACTAGTATAGGTGGTCCATGTAAGATTCTATTTAACGAGAAATAACCAGTAGTTTTATCTAAAATGTGAACAGTATCGTCGTGTATTTCTGGTTTATCCTTTGGATAATATCTTGTTTTGAACTTGACATAATCGCCGCTTGTATCAGTGACTTCAACATAAATCCGATCACCTTGCTCCAAATTATAATGATAAGTAGAATCACCTTGCTTGACTTGAATTGGTATATCGTGGAAGTACGTTCCTTGGCCCCAGTCGTAGAATGTAATTTTTGTTAGGGTATAATACTGTGAAGCACCAGTAGTAACTCCTAAAGCGTAATGATCAGGATTCATTTCGTAGGAGGTCTTTAGCTCAATGTCCATATACCCATCTTCATGGCTATTGTGGATATTTAGGCTTCTTAGGAATCGGGAATAACCATCATATTCGTAATATTCAGAAGATCCATACCCATATGTCTCATTCCATTCATCACGGGAAAATCGAACAAAATCTGGGTATAATTCTTTATTCCATTCAGGAAAGCCATCGTAGACCTGATTTATCAATGAATCATTAGTTGTCATTATAAAGCGTGGCCCAGAATCGTCTCTAAGCACTAGATTCGATCGATTGACTGCGAAATTATCGGGAGAATAGACTGGTCCATCAAGAAGATAGAAAACTTGACTAAGTATAATTTCAAAATCATTAATTTCAACAATTTCTACTTTCACTTTAGTACCTTCATTGATAGTTACATTTTCAGTCACTCCACCAAATTGCATTTCCATCTGCATCTCATTAACCTCTGTTATCATGCTGGTTTCATCGTGAGAGGAAATTCGAATTTGCTGGAAAACATATGTTCGAGAATCACCAGTACCAACGTTAATCGAATAATCGTAAGGATCAACATTATAGTTTACTGGTAATACCTCGCCTGCATTTATTCCAAAAACCGGTAATAACAATATAACTCCGAGTAGAAGGAATAAACTCCGATTTAATAGTAAGGTTTTTTTCATCCTTTTCAACTCTTAATATTAGGTGATTAATCGTCTTGAAATATAGAAGCATACCTAGTTAATCTGTCAGAACGTAATATACAATAGAGGGAAAACTATTTACCTAAATTTATGATCCAAAGATCAAAACATCGTATTTCCATAGATACCAAAGATGTATGGAGTTAATTTATGGTAGTTCCTATATTAATAGCCTTGATTGGCACCTGTTCCTTGAATATCGGTTTCTTATTGCAAAAAAGTGAAGCTTCAGACCTACCTTCAATCAAAGGACAGAA
>JAEOSP010000022.1 GCA_016840305.1 Candidatus Hodarchaeota archaeon | reverse complement strand
TGTAAGTTACACGTATACTGTATTTGATTTAAGCCCAATATCAGTAATCGTACAATTAAATGGGTTAGAGATTGCTGATACAGGAATATTAACTGGATTAGCAGTTGGTACTTATGATCTCTATATAGAAGCTACAGACATTTACAACAACCAAGGTTCAGATATAATTACATTCTTTGTGCAAGACACGATTTTACCAGTCGTTTCAATCACTAACCCTTCCAATAATTCAATCTTTGAATTTGGTGAACTCGTCTTCTACGATTACACTATCTCAGACCTTAGTTCTATGTCTGTTGAGGTAAAGCTAGACGGCGTCGTAATCAGTGATTTAAGCGTTCTCGTTAATCTTGCAGTTGGTACTTACAAACTTAGTGTTGAAGCAACTGATGCATATAGCAATCTGGGATTAGATGAGATATTCTTTGCTGTAGATGACACCATTCAACCTGTAGTAAGTATCAATACTCCTGAAAACGAAACTATATTTGAATTTGGTAGTGATATTCTTTATACATATCAGTTTTCTGATTTAAGTAGCACAACTGTTGAAGTTCTATTAGATGGCATTGGAATTGCGAATACAGGTGTAATCTCTAATGTGGTTGTGGGTAGTCATTTGTTACAACTTAGAGTGACAGATTCCTCTAACAATATTGGAATAGCAGAAATAACAATATTCGTGGAGGATAGGACTACACCAATCATCTTTGTCTCCTCCCCCGTGTCTGATGCTAAGTACCCAGAAACTGACCCCATTCCACTCAATATCCAGATTTTAGAATTGGCTAATTATTCAGTGACGGTTTACCTTAATGGAAGTGTTTTGGCTGTTGATCCATTTAACGGTTTTATTCTTCCTCAAGAGGTGGGTTTCCATCTTCTGAATATCACCGTTATTGATGCTTCTGGTAATGCTGGAATTTCTTTAACAATGTTTGAAGTGTATGATGTCCCTGTGGATATTAACGTAACATTAGTTAGCCCGAATGGTGGTGAAGTCATTGCTTCTGACCTTTGGACTATTTCATGGACGCTTGAGAATCCATGGAAACTAAATACCTCTTACAATCTCTACTACAGTATCAATCAAAGTGATACATGGGTGTTAATTGTACAGAATCTAACTACGACAAGTTATCAATGGGATACGACCTCTTTAGTGACTTCTTTTGTCTATAAAATAAAGATAGAAGCAATGACGGTTTATGATAGCCAAATCTTGATCAGTGAAGATATATCTGATAATTATTTCACTGTTGCAAACCGTAGAGTTACTATTGAGTTCGAAATACCTGATACAATACCCGATGTAATCACAACAAGTACACCTGGATTTGAACTTCCGATCCTATTATTAGGACTAATCGGGATGATATTCTTCCTACGACGACGGAAGTAGGGTAAAGAGAAATTTTCCTGCTACTATGGCAGGAAATTTCATCTATCCTAGAAATAATTTTTCTCACATGTAAGACGATATTCTCTCTCATTAGAGTTACAAAATCTTTGATTAAGTACAGTAACCGTTAAAAAGTAAAAAACCTTCAAGCATTTGATAATGTCGGAAGATTGGAAGTTGTTCTCATTTCAGTAATTAGAGAACATCACCAAGATCATTATCCAAGATGAGTTTCATCCATGACTAGGCAATCTGCCGTTATTATATTAGCAATTAATCGTATAATCATTCGTTCCTCCACATTAGGATCTGATATCTGATTGAGGGTACTATCAATGCAAAGAAAAGTGAGTAAAAATCTTTCTTACGGGCTTTAGCTCTGTTATTTCTACTACTGTTATCAACATTAACAGTAGCCCGATCTGATAATAATCTTTATCCTCTAACCAATTTCTTTGCCTTTAATGAGGATGGAGTGATAAATCATGGAGTGAAGAACCAAACTGTACTTACTGAAATAGGATTGAACCTCCATCAGATTACCTCAGAAGATCCCGTTTATAAGTTAAGAACAATTCTAAAAGTACCAATCCATATTTTTGACTCCTTGTCAATCAAGCTTCAAATGACATTTACAGAGAATTACACTGAATATATACGATGGAATTTCCTTAGGAATGTAACTGTGAATATCTATCCATTTGACCTAGCAACCATTAATTCTGAAAATGAATCTGTTCAAATCATTAACTCATTAGATTTGTACCACGGCACAACAGTTACCTTTCAATTAAATCGCACTGCTTTTGCTGATCTTGAATGCTTTGAAGTCTCATTCGCTGCTTGGAATGAAGAATCAGTC
>JAEOSP010000201.1 GCA_016840305.1 Candidatus Hodarchaeota archaeon | reverse complement strand
ATCGTGGTTTAGAACCTAGTATGACTTCAAGGCCAGGGGATCTTGTTGTGTATTGGATTGATGATAAAGAACCGATTATTGTAGAGCTTCTCACATATGACTTTGGAAATGGAACTATTCTGATAATTGTAGAGGTTTCTGATGATAGTGAGGATTGGAGCGGAAGTGGAATTGCTTCGGTGGCCTTACATGATGAACGTTCCGCTAAAGATGCCGATTTTCCTGTGGATCCTATTATTAAACTCCTCCCTTCAGGGAATATTTTATATTATTTCAAATACACCTACAATCAAGAGATAAGTGGATATTCTCCAGGATTTTTCGGGTTTGAATATGAAGCAGATCTCTACTTTTCTTTGAAAATAACAGACAATGGCTCCCTTTTTTTTCCAGAAGACATTGGAGAACGTCCCTCTCCAAATGTTAAGGAGACAAATATTTTCTCTGTTAGTACTAACTATGATCCATATATACCAGAATTCATAATTCATAATAGTAAAGCGATTTCCATTTTTTATCCGGAGTTACCAGAGGAGTTTGTCAATAAACCTAATCTTAAAGACGGAGACGTAATAATTTTCATTTATATTCATGATAGAGTATGGTCAGGTATTGATAATGAACTAATCCAACTATTTATCAAAGATCTAGATAATGGAAGCATTAACGAATTTTCAATGTTATTAGATGAAACGTACACTTCTCTTGAAGGAGAACTTCGGTTTAACTGGTTTGGTACACTTTCTGTTGGTAGAACCTACGAATTAATTATTTCCATATCTGATCAAGCAGGGAATACAAATAATGCAACAATGGAATTAACGATAGAAGATCACGTTGCTCCTCGTGTTGAATCTGTTATAATTTCGCGCACAGTCGATAGAGAATTAAAAATTAATGTTTCTGTTGAAGAAACAGGTTTTGGTGTTGAATATGTCACCGTAGGTATTGCTAATCCTGACGGGATGATCATTGAGTGGGTCAATCTAACTCAGCAAGGTGGGAGTGGTAGCCAAAACGGTAATTCTCCATTGATATTCTTTACAGGTTCTATAACACTATCTATTGATATTCTAGATTTTATTCAATCACAACGCTATTCAATTCAAATTTTGCTTGTTGATCGTGCAGGGAATCCAATTCTCTATAGTGCAGAGGAATTAAATTCGTTAGAATTAATCAGCGGGGGTACTTTAGACCCTCTTATATTTCATCCCGCAGTTCTCCTTGTTGGGGCATTAATTCTTGTAACAGCAATTGTAGTTGGAATCAGAATTACATCCAAAACTGAAGGGTATGATATGAAGAAAATCTTTGTTGAGGGTGAAAAGATTCCACGTGAGGTAATTCTTACACAAATGGATGAATATGCGTTAGGGGTTACTATAAATTTCTTCGACCAAGTTCAAGGACCTGTTCCTGTAATTTGGGAACCCGCATTGCTTGAAGATCAGGAGCAGGTTATGCTTGATTTATCCGATAAGTCTTTTTCTACGTTAGAATTCATTGGTCTTGAAGAAAAAGAAAGAAGTGGTACATTTGATTTTTCCACTGGAAGTTATGAATGCACAGCATTAGGTTATTCATTCGCTATCGATAACCCACAAGCCCGTGGGGGAAAGGAAAATCTAACTATAGTACTGCTATTGAGAAAAGAGTGGGGAGACAATTTATTGGTTTTCCAGGATGAATTAACAGAAAAGCTACGAGAGATTCGTGAAATGATTGAAACACAAAAAGAACCTAGTCAAATTGAGAAAAAGGCTCGTGAATTACGTGAATTTGTATCAAGAATAATGTTATCCTTCAATAAATTATACACGGGTAAAGATTATAATGTAGACTTACAGGAGGAATAGAAATGGTAAAAAAAGGATCAAAAATTATAATTTTGCTTTTATTGTTTAGTTCTGTTGGAATCTTTATTCCGATTAAGAATGATAGTTATTTAATGCCTCGTACTGACAAGTATCAAATCTTGGATGGAATTACTGGAATCACTATAGACGAAACGAAGTCTAGCTCATTAATAACTCCTCCCAAACTTTCTATTCAACAAGAAAATACCACTTTAATCTTAGATATGGATATAGATAATGATTCTGGCATATTTACATTTGTAAACAATATCTGGGATGATTCCTTACATTCTGATCCATTAGTCCTACAAGATCCATCTTTATACCAGAATGGAATAATTTACCCCTCCAGAGATGATTTTGATTCAGAATCGTTATTTGTACGAATTGGAAATAGTGGGACAAATAAAACTGACTTTAATCCATCATTGAATACAGATATTACAGGAGGAATTTCAGCTGGTTGGCAAATAGATTTTCCTGTAATTCATCAATTTCAAAAGATAAATATAAGTTTTAAATGGCGGTTTGATGTACATGATCCACCAGCTTTTGATAATTATACTGATTTAGTACCAGGGGTTATTATTGATGGTTCACCAGATTTTCAAGAAATCAGATGTCGAATAGTGTACCCTTCGGATTCTCTTGACCCATTTTGGCTGGGAAATCCAATGCAAGATCGAAATCCCAATGGTAGTGTATTTTACAGAGTTGGACCAACTGTGACTCAAGATGAGGAATGGTTTGATTATACTGGTAGTTTTTATGTTCCACAGAATCTATCAGCAAATTACACCT
>JAEOSP010000200.1 GCA_016840305.1 Candidatus Hodarchaeota archaeon | reverse complement strand
TCCCTCAATTAATTCGCATTTCAGCTATTATTCCCCTTCTAGGATCCATGTTTGGATACTTGATCGCATTAGCAGCAGTCACCTAAAGCCAGATGAATATAACTCTAGATGTCGCGAAATAGTAATTTGGCGACAATATTTGATAGGAAGAAAGGAGTCCTGACAAGAGTTTAACATGCTCTTAGATCGAGATCACTGAAGATCAACTTTTTCATTGAATTCGTTTATCATTTTATCGATTTTTGGAGTTATCTGGCGTATTGATCCCCAGTAATTATCATAATCATACCATTGTTTGTCTAATTCTTCAAGGTTTTTACCTTGTTGTTCGATCCATGTATAGTATTTGAGATGGTGTATCCTCTTCTTTTCGATATAACGTAACTCAACCATACTATCTGTTAGTATGCCCTCTAGTGATTTATGAAAATCAGCTGCAGCATTACGTTCGTTGTACCCTCCAAACTCAGCTCTTAATTCCTTAACTCTCGAACCATATAATTCCATAGAATCCGTAAAAACGGTTAGTACTACATCTTTTCGAGTCAATTCGAAGTATTTCGCAAATTTAATGGCCATAAGAACATTAGCTATACTTGAAATACCTAATAGATGAAGCTGATTAACAATGGTTTCAGGTACACCCTGTTCTTTAAGGTAATTGTGCCCAGCTGTTTCATTGAAAAGTCGAACCAAGTTCATACAATCTCGGTCGTCTATGGCAATTATGACATCAGTATTTTTAACATTGTGAATCCAAGGTACATGTTTATCGCCAATTCCTTCGATTCGGTGGTATCCATATCCATTTAACAATAAAGTAGGGCATTGAAGGCTCTCTCCAGCAGCAATTTTTGATATAGGATATTGTTCTTTCAAAAAATCCCCACATCCTATTGTTCCTGCGGAACCAGTTGTCAAGCAGACGCCTCTATATTTATCACCCTTTAGTTCTTTATCAAGTACTCCCTTCATTGCATTTCCAGTGACTTCGTAATGCCATAAATGATTGCCAAACTCATCAAATTGATTAAAAATCACGATTGCATCATCCCCACGTTCTCTTCTTATTTCCCAGCATTTATCAAAGATTTCTTTGACGTTACTCTCACCACCAGGTGTGGCAATGATTTCTCCGCTGACTGTTTTCAACCAATCAAATCTCTCACGACTCATTTCTTCAGGGAGTATTGCAACAGAATCACAAGCTAAAATAGTTGAGTCGAATGCTCCTCCTCGGCAGTAATTTCCTGTACTTGGCCAAACAGCTTTTTGCGTTGTTGGGTCAAATTGTCCTGTAATGAGTCTAGGAACCAAGCAGCTAAAAGCTGCACCAACCTTATGAGAACCTGTGGGAAACCATTTCCCTACTAAAGCGATTATCCTCGCCTCGACACCTGTTAATTCTGGTGGGAGTTCAATATAATTAGCTATATTGGTAAAGCCTCCACCAAATTCTTTCGGCTCATTTTTCCACGTAATTCTGAAGAGATTACGAGGATGAACTTCCCATAGGCTTATGTCATTTAATTCTTCTTTTAATGATGATAATACCAAATCTTTGGGATTTTTTTGCTCCTCGAATGTGGGGATAATTATATTTCGTTCTTTTGCTCGTTGAACGGCTCGGTTAAGAATTTGTTCATTTTTGGTTAAATCAATCATGTTAGATCACTCTGTTTAAGTTCAATGGTTAGGAACCTGTTCAGCTTCATTTTAAAAATAATTTTTTCATTTAGAGAAAAATAACACATAAACTCAGGCTACTGCCAACAGACATCGGAATTGTCAGAATCTAATTATGCTCGAACCAAACTTGTTTGGCAAGAATAGCAGGTTTTCGCATAGATATTCTGTTTAAAAGTCATTTTACACTTTGGACAAATTAACCCCCAAGGTTGCTCTAAAGTCGGATCTCTGTATTCTTGCCATCCTCTAGTTGTGATTTCATCAACACTTAAAAATGGAGGAAGCAGAGTAGTATCCATCTTTTCAAGATCATTTTTTGATTTAGTTAGTTGATTGAATTCTTCCAAGGTTATAGGGTGCCAGGATATAATCCATGTTTGCACCTGAAAAAGACTAGGTACAGAGAAGCATTTTCTCTTCAAAATTAATTTTAAATCCAAGACCCGAATTTT
>JAEOSP010000199.1 GCA_016840305.1 Candidatus Hodarchaeota archaeon | reverse complement strand
TTGGATTGGTCTTTTAATCCAGAGCCAATTATTGATAACATAAGCTTCTTGGAAAACTATAATAGATCATCTGAATACATCGAGTATGCGAATAATCACTGGTATGAACTAATAGATAGATATGATCCTATGATACTATGGAATGATATAGGTTATGTACCAACAGATGCTCATGAAATTATTGCTTATTATTATAATAAATTCCCTAAAGGCGTCATTAATGACCGATGGATGCAGATTAAAAAGAAAGGAGAAGAATTTCCTAAAATTCACCATTGGGATTTTGTAACTCCTGAATATGAAGTATATGATAGAATTATGAAGCGGAAATGGGAAACATGTCGTGGAGTAGGTAATTCTTTTGGCTATAATATTTTAGAGACGGAAGAACATTATTTAAAATCTAATGACCTCATCAAAATGCTTATAGATACTGTGAGTAAAAATGGTAATCTGTTGCTTAATCTTGGACCAAAGGCTGATGGAAGCATTCCCGATCTTCAAAAACAAGCAATCCTAGGATTAGGCGAATGGCTTAAAACTTGTGGTGAAGGAATTTATGGAACTCGGCCATGGCTTAAAGCGGAAGGAGAAACAATTGACGGAATTGAGCTAAGGTTCACTCAAAATAAGGATAATTTGTATATTCATATATTTGAAATGCCCTTAATTGATGATATCATAATTGAATCTTTAGAAATTGATGAAAATAGTCAAATGGAAATTTTAGGATATAAAAATAAGATAAAATGGGAACAAAATAATGAAGATTTACTAATTAAACTTCCAGACGATTTAACATTAACTCCCTTTCTTGTACTTAAGATAAACCCAAAACCAAAAATTTGAAAATTAGTAGTGAGAGACGATGAAGTTATTTGAACCTTTCAAGATTAACCAGATAACCTTGAAAAATCGGTTAATAATGCCTGGAATGGACACCAATTATGGTGACGAAAATGGAAATCTTCCTGATAAACTGATTGATTACTATGAATTAAGAGCTAAAGGAGGAGTTGGTTTGATAATCGTTGAAGGAGCCTATTTTGATAAGAGAGGTGCCGGAACAGCAACTATGTTGAGCATAGATAGCAATAAAAGAATAGGTAGATTCAAGGAATTGGTTAGTGCGATTAAGAAGCATGGTGCTCGTACGTTCATTCAAATTTACCACGCAGGTGCTCAAGCCACATCTTTCATGATCGGATTACAAGCAGTCGCTCCATCAGCTATACCCTTTGAAATGTCAGGTGGAACACCAATCCCATTAACTAAACAACAGATTACTCAAATTGTTAAGGGTTATGGTAAAGCTTGCTTAAGAGCTAAAAAAGCAGGTTTTGATGGTGTAGAAATTCATGCCGGTCATGGATATCTATTAAATCAGTTTTTTTCTCTTAGAACTAATAAACGAAATGACGAATACGGAGGTCAATCATTTGAAAATAGAACCCGGATTGCTGTGGAGGTAATAAGGGAAGTTCGAAAAAAATGCGGAACCGAATTTTTAATAGGTTTTCGATTAAATGGCAGAGATTTTATACTAGAAGGATTAGAAATTGATGATGTTATTGAAATTGCAAAAATACTGGAACGAGAGGGAGTAGATCTCATTAATGTTACTGGGGGAGTATTTGATAGTCCGCGATTTCCTGTAGTCCCCTATATGAATTATCCAAGAGGATGCTTTGCTAAATATGCAGATTTGATCAAAAAGGCGTTAGAACATACCCCGATAGCTGTAGTAGGTAGAATAAATACACCAGATATCGCTGAGGAAATCCTCCAAGACAGCAAGGCAGATTTAATTACGGTTGGACGTGCTCTTTTAGCAGATCCCGAGTTCCCTAACAAAATAAATGAAGGCAGAGAGGATGAGATTCGAATCTGCATTGGGTGCAACACATGTCTCAATCAAATAATGACGGAGCAACAAGTTCTTTGCGCAATTAATCCCAACCTCGTCGCATCAGATGAGGATATTCAACTTGCTGATGTAAGAATGAAGATATTAGTTGTGGGGAGTGGTCCTGCAGGATTGGAATTCGCTCGTATTGCTTCGCAGAGAGGTCACGAAGTAATTATAATAGAAAGGAAGCCTGAAATAGGTGGTTCTTTAATTCACGCGTTCAAAGCTCCAATGAAAATGGAAGTAAAAAATCTAATAGATTATTATACTAATATTCTGAACAAATCGAAAATTGATGTTAACTTAAATACTACGTTCTCGGAGGAAATTCTACACAAATATAAACCTGATGCTATTGTATTAGCTACGGGAATTAATCCTGCTCTAATTGATGTTGAGAGGTTAAGTGAAAGCGACTTTAGTTACTATACTGAAGTTTTTGAAGGAAAAATCCCAAAAGGTAACAATATTGTAATTTTAGGAGGAGACATGATAAGCATTGAAATTGCTGAATTTTTGTCTCATGAAAATAAGAAAATAACCTTAATATCAAGTAACAAAAGGCTTGGTACTGGAATCCATTCCCTTGTCGCGAGAGAAATTCTTCCCATAATTGAAGAGGATGATAACATTGAGATTATGTTGGAAACTGAAGTTGAGGAAATTATAGGCAATCAAATTTCTGTAGTGCAAAGAAGTAAGAGTAAGATGATTGAATTTGATGAAATCATCATTACATTATCAGAACCTTCCACTGAAGCAGAAGAAATAGCTAAAGGAAAAATAGAGAAGATTTATAAAATTGGTGCTTGCAAAGGGGTTCAACCGAGAAAAATCCTCGATTCTATTCAAGAAGGGTACGACTTAGGATTAATTATCGAAACTCCCAAAGCTAAATTGTTGTTTGGTGATGAGGGGGAGATCAAAACTGAGGATCTAAAATCTTACATAAAAAATAAGATAAAAAACGGATCGCTAACAAATGAAGATATCCCTAAGTATTTGGATTTATTTGTTCAGATCTGCAACCAAGATGCAAAGATTCAGAAGAAAAATAAAAAGACTAAACTCCTCTTTCAAATATCAATAGAAGAGGATAAGGATTACTTCATAAAAATTGAAAAGGGATTTTTTTCTACAGGAGAAAGAAAGGTTGAAAATCCAAATGTAACGATTTTAATGGATTCTTCAGTAGCAAGCGGAATTTTATCTGGAAAAATTAACGCTGCTTCAGCATATATAGCTAAAGATTTGAAATTTGAAGGATCGATGATGCTCGGAATGAAGTTCCGGAATATGGTGAATACAGTAGCTAAAGTGTTGGAAGATATTTAGTTAAATTGATTTCTAATACTTAATTTTAAATACGCTGGTCATTTCTCTGATCTATGTTAATCGAAAAACTTGGATTTGAAACAACTGACAAGGTAGTAATTTTTCACATAGATGATGTAGGGTTTTCCCACTCTTCAAATGTAGCTTCTTTTGAATGTTTGGATTTTGGTATTGCTAGTTGTGGCTCAGCAATAGTTCCTGCTCCTTGGTTTTTAGAGACCGCGTCAATTTGCAGAAAGAAGCCTTCCTATGATATTGGTGTCCATATAACTCTCACAAGTGAATACGACTATTACAGATGGCGGGCTTTGAGTAGCGTAGACCCTAAAACTGGTTTACTTGACTCTGAACGATCTTTATGGCGAACTACGGAAGAAGCCATTGGTCGCATAACCACTCAAGCGGCAGAAGTGGAAATGCGAACTCAGGTCCAAATGGCGATTGATAACGGCATCGATGTTACTCATATTGATACACACATGGGCACTGTAATGGCACCCAAATTTCTCCCTTCCTATTTAAAGATTGCCCGAGAGTTTAATGTTCCTGCATTTCTACCACGAGTTTCGAGAGCTGACTTAGAAGCTAGAGGATTAGGATCTCTCGCAGACTTTTACCTTAAACTACTTGATAATTTAGAGAAAAAGGGAACTCCATTAATCGATAATATAATTGCGGAGACAATGGGAGACAGTCAAAATAAAACTGAATATTACTGTAAAATGTTTAAAGACCTTAAACCGGGAATAACTCACTTTTTGTTTCACCCCGCAAAAATGAGCCCCGAATTAAAATTTATTACCCCAGATTCAGCTAAATTGCGAGATCTCGATTACCAAGCATTTACTGACCCAAAACTCAAAGAATGTGTTAACAAACTTGACTTAAAAATAATTGGATATAGAGAAATCAGAGAAGTTCTAAGAAGAAATTAAAAACAATCCGATGTTAAATAAACTTCACCCAAATTGGAGATGACCATCCCCTTTCACCATCAAATTGAGTCGTTCTAATGTAATAATAAGCCGCTTCACCGTTTTTTAGAGATTGATCTTCGAATGCAAACATAATTCTATCGCTTGATGGCACCCTAATTGCAATTACATTACCATTCTTAATGAGTTCTACACTTTCAAGCTTTCTAGTACCGCACACAGTTCCAATTATGATTGGAGGTTTTGAGACTTCTACTTCTTCCCCCATTAAAGCAGATTCTATCTTGATTTTAATCCATATTCTTTCTCCAGTTGTAGCATAGCACTTTCTTTGATTAATACCTTGAATCAATTTCTTGGAACTTAATTTATCAGAAAAAATAGCAGCTATTCCAGGTCGATATCGTAAAATTGGAACTATATTTTTCATTTTATACTGCCTTACAGGTCGCCCAGGATGTGAATAATGATCGTCTCCACCACCAATGAAACCTAATTTTAAGCTATTGTTTAACGCCCAGATTACGCTCCCTTTTTTCTTATTATTTACTAAGGGTCGATAATTTCCAGAAAAAGTTTCGCTAGAGCCATGAGTGGAATAAATTTCAACTACTTTTTCCATTTCATTATCAACTTCGGTCCAGGATGTTCCCATAACATAACTGATTGGTGTGTGAGAAATTATAGCACATTCTACCTCTGCTAGGGCTTTATATAATTGATGTTGAAAGCACCCATTCTCAGAGTAATAATCAACCAATGGAGCTTCTTCCGCAATTTCGATAGGGAAAAGGATTACTTTATCAGATATGGATTCATAAGGGCTAGGCTTTTTTGTTGCGAGAGTTACGCAATAATTCCGTCCAGACCATTCGTAACCCGGGATTGCCGTGAAATCCTCATCGCTCCAATCTTTACATAAATTAATTAGTGAATTCCAAACGTTTTTGTTATATGGATAAGATATATTTGTGCGTCCCTCCATGAATTCGTTATTTCTTTGGTTTAAATGATCTCCTAAAGCAGCAAAATCGTGTAAAACAACATTTTTTGCATAATAGAATGCATCTCTTCCAGTTCCAATACCATCTGAGAACTCTCGCGTATGAATGTGAGTATCTCCCCAATATACCTCATTCTCAATGTCTTCGTCCCAAACAATAGGATTTGAAGCACCTGAAAGAGATTCATAGTTAACATATAATTTTCCTATTGTAGCTTTCAATTCGGGAACAGCTGGAAATTGATTATATCCTGTATTGTATTGCATTAATATTGCGATTTTTGAAGGTCTTGCATGTGAATTTTTAAACTTCAATTTCTGTTTGATTATAGCATATCCGTTCTCTAATTTAGCGCTATTTGGATAGTGTAAACACTTATCTCCACTAATATCAACTACTTTGTTAAAATTATTATCCTTATTTCCATATTTATCTATAGCAACTATTTCAATATCTACGGGTTTTTCATGGTATAATGTGGGGATTTTCACTAAAAAAGAATTAGCTTTTCCGGAGATCATAGAAATTTTTTTTGTTCCAATTCTTGAATACAATTTATCTTTTGGAAGTTTGATATCTAATGCACAGTAAACTTTATCAAGATAAGCCATTTCACCCGCTGTATTTACAGAACATGCGTCGTTATAGTTAAACTGAATGTAATCTCCTTGCTTCATTGGCTCAAGCGTGATATACCCTAATGTTATACTGGAATGTGTAGTTTT
>JAEOSP010000021.1 GCA_016840305.1 Candidatus Hodarchaeota archaeon | reverse complement strand
ACAAGACTTCTTCTTGAAGAAATCTACAATACTGAGAATGATTGGTCAATTCGGTATCAGAATTTCACGAAATTATGGATAGATGAGAAGAACGTCACTCTAGTCAATATAATCTATACTCCTGTCACTCTGGATGAAACTCAACCATGTTTTCTACTACTTGCACATTATGATACCCGATTATTTGCTGATCAAGATAATAATCCTGACCTCCGTAATAAACCAGTGCCAGGGGCTAATGATGGTGCTTCAGGCGTAGCTGTTGCTTTAGAGTTAGGGAAAATATTAGTTACAAAGTATAATATTTCGAATTTCAAGATAGTATTATTTGATGGAGAAGATCAAGGCCGTATTAGCAGCCTCGGCTGGAATTGGATTGAGGGATCTCGATTTTTTGTTGAATCAGAAGATTTTGAAAAAGATAAGATATTGTATGCCATATTACTAGATATGGTTGGAGGAAAAGATGCCATTTTTAAGAAAGAGCTGTATTCACGCAAAAATGCTCCAGCTCTTGTATCAACGATTTGGAATACGGCTAATGATTTAGGCTATCAGCAATATTTTCAGAATATTTCGTGGATTCATTCAGGAATCATTGACGATCATATTCCATTTTTAGAAAAGGGTGTACCAGCAATTGATATAATTGACGACTTTTCCAATAACTATGTTGCCTGGCACACTACCTCTGACAATATGAGTCAAATTAGTTTAGAAACACTGAAAGCGGTCGGAGAAACACTTGAGGAATTCATTGCGCTAGCTCATGGGA
The DNA here is from genome assembly GCA_016840305.1 of Candidatus Hodarchaeota archaeon. The sequence goes on along the minus strand of JAEOSP010000021.1, from coordinate 2,142 downwards.
CAGGTCAAATATCACTTACTTTTTCATCTTTTAATTTTGAAACCCCAATATTTTTGGTAGTCATTATAACCCCTCTGTTACTAAAAGGATTTATTCGGAACAAATTTAGAAAATAAATATTCAACTTCACGCATACTTCTCCTCTTGTTTCCTCACAAAGTATTTAATTTATGATTTCTTGCTTCGGAAACATAAGAAGGTGGCAACTATGGCTACTAAAAAGAAACTAATATCACAATTTGAATTTCGGCCTTTAACTGTGTCTGACATCGACGAGATAATACAGATTGATGAACGAATTGTCCGAAGAATGCGTTCTCCTTTATTTAGGGATCAACTTGAAGAACAAATATTAAAGCATGGAGAGGAAAGTTTAGGTGCTCTTTATGAAGGAAAATTAGTGGGGTACCTTTTAGCAGAAACTATTGTCTATATTTACGGAGAAGACGATCTTACTGCTTGGATTACATTGCTAGGAATTGATCCTGATTTTCAAGATCAAGGAGTTGGAACTGCTCTGGCTAGCAAGGTATTTGCGTATTTTTCCCAAAAAGGAATTCGATCTATTCGAACAATTTGCGCTTGGGATTGGGGAGATTTGGTTGAGTTCTTCAGCTCGGTTGGCTTCAAGATGTCAGACTATCTAACCTTAGAATTGAATATCGGTAATTCTACTTAGGAGGAGAAAAGATTCATGAGCGAACCTATTCATCAGAGTAAATTTGAAGTTTATGGAGAGGAAATGTTAGAAAAGAAAGTAAAGAAGAGTGGCAATAGTGGTCGGGTGTACTTACCCCCCTCCTGGATTGGAACACGTGTTAAAATTATTCGAATGGACAAAATTACTCCAAAGGATTAATCAGATTATAATTACTTTTTTCTATTCTAATTTTCCAAGTGGTTTTTTTTCTTCCAGCTCTTTATTTTTCTTCATTTTTTGCGCATTATCTCGTAGCTCCGCAATCATAACCCCTGATTCTTTATATAAGTTTACTATTGATTCAAGGTCAAAAAATAAATCATCCTCGATCCATTTTTGTTTACGAAACTCATACAACGAAATGCTTGCTATTTTTGACTCGACTGGAGGTATTTTTCTATCAATCAATTGTGTGAGTTCTTCTTTACTGAAAGTAGCAAGCTTTTGGAAACTCTCCTCCACAAATAACTTACAACTCTCTAGTTCGATCTTAATTTTACTCATTTTTGCTTTATATGCATCAATTATTGGTTTTTTTATCTCGATGACTTTTTTAACCACGTTCTCGTTATCTATATTGAATAGATAGTCTTGATATAGCTGTAAGGCTACAAATACATCCTTTTCCGCGTTCTTCTCTATTTCTTTCATGATAGTTTTATCAGAAAACTGTTTCAACGCTTTAATTGCTTGTGTTTGTACACTAACTTCTTGGTCTTTAGTTGCATGTAATATCGGTATTACTCCTCCTCCATCTCCGATCTTTCCGATTGCTTCAACAGCATTTGCGCGACATTCGTTATCTTTATCCTTTATTTTTTCAATCAATATTGGTAATGCTGATAAACCCTTCAATTCACCCAAAGCCCAGCATATTTCCCTCTTAACGTATGGGCTAGATTCAGTTTTTAATAATGTAGAAAGAGGCTCAATTGCTTCTGTAATGGCTATCTGACCGAGTGCATGTGCTGCATTTTCGCGTGTCTCAGTACTTTCCTTGTCATTTAATGCCTTGATGAGTTCAGAATCTGCTTCTTTTGCCACTTCTCCCATTTCACCAAGCTGTTTCGCAACCATTGCGCGAAAATCGGGATCAGAATCTGAATTCAGATATTTGATTAAAGGTGGAACTGATAATTTATTAGCAATTTCTCCTAATGCTTCTAAAGCTCCAAATCTTACGGCCCAAAAATCAATTTTCGGATCCAAAGCATTTTGGAGTTTTGGGAGGGATAAAGAGGGATTTCTTTTTCCTAGATCTATAAGCTGATGAACGGCGGATGATCTAATTAAAATTTGATGACTCTCCAGAGCTCTAAGCATTACGTCTAATAATGCATCATCTGGTAATTCTTGGTCATCGGGAATATCCATAATCCTACGTAAGGCAGGATCAATCTCACCTTTATCTTCAGGACTCATGATTCAAGCACCTTGTATTT
>JAEOSP010000198.1 GCA_016840305.1 Candidatus Hodarchaeota archaeon | reverse complement strand
TGTTGGAGTTATTATTGGGGTAGATATCCCAGTCATTATGTCTGTTGGATTTAGAAGTCTCCAATATGGACCACTATAATCTATAAGAGCCCATTGATGTTCGTCACAGTCTGGGGCTCCTTCGTCGGGTGATGTTTTGTTTATTAAGGCCCATGCTGAGAAAAGTTCCAATTCATCTGCGCTAATGGCAAAGTTGCCTGTACTGTCCAGTAGATCATCATAGAAAATTGATTCGTCTTTTAACCCATAGATTGGACTCCATGAAGACCATGGCCCCCATCCTGTTTCATTCATGCCAAAATATTCAGAGTTAACCCTTCCACCCACTACAGAAGACGACCCCTCGATGCCAACCCATAAGTCTACATATAGTGCAAATTGGGTAGTAAGATCATTTTCATCTATTGCTTCATAATAAGCATAGAGAAGATCTGAGACACCTGTATAATTTCCTCTATTGTACCATGAGGCATTAATTAGAACCCAAGCCTGATCATTGAGTACCCCATGATTACCAGCATCTCCGTCTTCAATAGTTAACCTTACATTCCAACCCTCTAACCACGAGCCATTATGCCAATAATCTATTCCATATTCTACGTATCCAGTATTGTTGTGTTCTGTGGGACAGTTCCAATAGTTACCACCGGGATCCCAAGAGGTATTAGATGATAGATGAACAAGGAAGTTTATGTGTTGAAGTTTTCTCCAAGTTATATTTGCGTATGCCCAGCTATCACTAGATGAATTCATAGCGGCTAATCCAAACACTCCTTCTCCTAGTATGCTGATACCATCACCTGAAGATTCGATTTCTGTTAGTCCTCCATGATTATATATATTGAAATAGTCCTCTTCGTCTACTTCAAATCCATCAGTGTTTCCTAGAGTATCATTGCAGAATGCAGATAGATCTACGTCTAGTGCATCACTTATAGTATCTCGAATATAGAGACTCCAAGTTGCATTAAATTCGTTGTAATATGAGGTGTTGTCCATTGAAGCTAAATATACAGCACTAGAGATAAGATCGGATAATCCCGTTGTGATATCAAAATACATAGAGGTCCAAGTTGACCCATCAGTAAAGTTGAGAGCTAAATTATCTAAAGGAAATGACGAGTTTTGACGTATATGCACACCCCTAAATTGATATGTTTCCCCTGCAAAGATCCATTCTGCACAGTCCATATCACGAATTTCTCCCAGTAAATTATAGGGAAAGGAGGCTATCGGAGTATCTCTAAGCCCTAAAATCTGTCCTGCTGTTGGCCTATAATCCAGAAGTCTAACTTCATCTACAGACCCATTCAAGAAATATGTTGAGCTGTTTCCAATAAAGAGATGATACGCAGATGAGGTGATATTTCCAGATAATGCTTGTGTTGTATTTAATACCCCATCCACATAGATTCTGACAAAAGAGCCATCATATGTCCCAGCAATATGAGTCCAAGTATCAGAACTAAATAAATTAGGTGGAGTATCCACGTTAGTAGTGTTGATAGTCATACGAATTCCATAGTTAGGAGTTATAGCCAGACCATACGAGGTGTTTTTTGATAAAACGCCCTGAAGAGATGGATCGGCTGTTTTTACCCATAAAGAAATGGTAAGGTTATTAGTGATATCTATTATGCCACTGTCAGTAATATTGAGATAGTCGTCTGTACCATCAAAACTCATGGACCTACCATATGCACCATCCCCCGACCATGCTGAACCATAAATTTCAGCCGTGTTGTTATTTCCAGTTAAGTCCGTAACGTTTGTCCCTGTTTCTTCGTCAAATGAATATACGGCTCCAGCACTAATACCATAGATGGTTATTGTGTCTCCGTCTGGAGCATCAGCATCAACATACCCTCCAGCACCACCTCCCCAGTCTACTTCAACATCTTCATCACTGAGGGGTACAGTAAAATTTGCTATCATTGTACCAGCATTATAATCGTATGAAATGGCAGTACCGTTTGCATACGCTACAGAAGAAGGCTCCCCTAATACTGATCCATTCACATCAACGGCGACATTTCCATTTCCTTCAAGATCGATATATAAAGTTCCATTAACTCCTCCACTATAAGCACTTGCATTAACTCCTGTGAGAGCCCCAGAAAGTTGTGTTATAAACGGAACCGTTTCTGAAGACCAAGTCCAATTATATATTGTGTTAGTCCCATCGGCTGTGAAATTTATATATCTTTCACCTAGATTTGTAAGATTAACATCAACTACACCAACGCTTGGATAAATTCCGAAATAAGTTGTGTTGAAAAGAACTCTTTGTGATTCTATTCTAACATGTGAAAACACCATTCCAGTATTGAATAAAATATCAGCGTCAGTTGTGTGAATAGTTACGCCTGAGTTAATGGTTACAACTGCCGCTTGAACGTGGATTGGAGGTATGATGGAAAAAAAGATTAGAGCAAATAGAATTATTCCTAACTTTTTTCTCGATTTCAAGCATCCTCCACCACGTTCATATCATTCTCAAATTAAGGCTCGGTATTATGAACCCATACGGCTGTTCCATTAAGATTTGTACCATACCCTGCGTTTGTTGCGGCTCCTGCTGAAATATCTACATTGCAATTGTCAAAGTTTACTCCATCAATAAAGGGGTTGACGACAGCGGCATTGTTAATATCAATGCCAGTAGAGGAGGTTATAAGAATAGAATCTGTAATTATTAGGTTTTCAGCAGTTTCAGCATTTATGCAAATTTGTGTACCATTAACGTAAACTTCTGATACTATACAATTACTTCCGTTATAAACTTCTATATCTGGATGAGAGTTAAGCAAGAAAAAGCCTCCAATCACCTTAGAAAAGTTTCCAGCATAAATTTGTACACCGTGTTCTCCGTTTGACATAGAATATGTACCAATTAAAGTAGAATAAACATCCCAGTCTAAAGGACTACTCACTATGAAACCTTGTCCAGAATTGGCTATTGCTCGACAATTTATATATGAAGTTCTGTTAGAACTTATGCTATGAAAACCGTTTTGTGTGGCTAAATCTCCAAGATATAATTGATCATCATTATCATTCGATATACAATTAGTGAATGCCGTTATATCCGCATTGTAAGCAGAAAATCCGTTTCCTCCAACTCTCGTGACGAAACATTCTTGAACACTTGCATACACACAGCCAGAGCCAATTGAGATACCATCGTCTGTACCAACACCACTTACATATAAGTTGTCAAGATAAGCATTACTGCAAGATTCTAATTGTACACTATAATTCATTGCATTAAATAAATCGCAGTTTTTAATAACAGAGTAATCGGATCCAGTCATATATATACAGTTACCCGTTGTTTGACTACTGAAATTTCCATCAAGTCTTAATCCATCTAATATTATCCTATCATGGGTATCTATGTCGATCATGTGAGAGTTTAGTGACTCCTTCGCAACAATCCAATTTACACTATTTACCCATGTCACATAACTAGCTTGACTGTTTATCTCACTGTTAAGCGTCCAATTTTGATTCGGACCAACAGTACAAAACTTTCCTCCTGAACTTAATGCAGACCAAACATTTTCTATGGTTATGTCTGGGTTAGCATTGGAATAATCGGTTACACCACTAGAACCATTTATTCCGTCATATGTGTTAGCAGACGCATTGTAGAATATTACGTAGTCAAAGCCTTTTCTTGTGATTGGCCCTGCTGGCCCCGTTTCACCAGTAGCCGCTATTGTTACATTGATTCTATCTCCTGCCGCATCGTCTGTGACGGTCAAAGTTATGTTAGCCCCTTGTATAAAATTAATGAAGTTTCTTGGACCTAATCCTGCTACAGCATCCTCAACAGCAGAAGTATAATTGAAAGCCATCAATCCAGCACTACCGTAGATATTTGTTACAAGTAGGTTCGTACTGTTTAGCCAACTTGCGTTATAAATAGAACTGCTATTCATCCGTAAATCCATGTTTGCAACTTGATTAAGCACCCATTCAGTAACGTTCTTCAGGCTTCCTCCATCATAAGAATACCAATGCATTCCAGTAATGTTTTCTGATTGAAGTTGTCCAGTCCATAATTCGGTTGAGAAGGGATTTCCAGTATATCTCCTTGTTTCTTCTTGGCTTGATTCTAAGTCGTTTTTTAAATCTTCGTATTCTTCAGATAAAATAATATAATTTTCTGATAGATCAGAAAAGGATTCTTTGTTTTGCAGTAATTGTTTGTCAAGGTCGTTTACTCTATTGGATAATTGAATTGTTTGATATGAACTCAGAAAAAGAAATATCACTAAAGACAGAACACCAAACGTTGATCCTATTTTTTTAAGTGTATATGGATTCATATAATTTCCTCTTCCTTTCTCGTTGTAATTATGTTCTCACTCTTATTTAAGATTCTTTTCACTTTCATTTCACTTACCTCCGTTTAATTTGCCATATCCAAATACACATGATACTCGTTAGCTTGAACAACTGCTGGTATATTAAACACAATTTCAAACCGTCCATTGACGATTGTTGTGTCACTTCCTCTTGAAACATGTCCAGAATCATGAATGTGTACAGCAGTAAATTGGTCATCTGGGGGCCAACTACTTACAGATATGTTTGATGTTGGAGATCTAGCATAACGCACAATACCACTCACTAGAACAGGTCCACCCGTCCTAACATATGTAGCATTTGACTGAAATTGTTCAGTTAACAAACGCGAAATTATGTCAACGTAGTCAGTTTGTGTATCATTAAACCCAGCATATAGACCATTAGAATCCTCAACATATACTGCAAGTTCTAAGTCTACCTCTTCTGGATAGTCCCATTTGGCTCGTATACTGAATGTTGCGGTTCCAACTTGTCCAGCTTCACCCCACGAGCAAGAAACAGCATCAAGGTCAATTACGTCACTACCATTAAAAATTGAAAAAGAAGGAGTTGAATTTAGATCTGAGGCTCTAACCTCAAATCTTACATCGTTGCCTTGCTTACATTGCAGATATACTTGTGAAATATTATCTGCCCCATTGACATCGTTTACTACTACTTGGAATGTATAATATTTTTTCATGACATAGAGATTATCAGTGTTGTCCATATTCGTTATCGTTGCAGATGTGATTGTTGGGGCGGCTGTAAAAGTATAAGTTACATTTAATGTAGGAGGTGGATTAGCGGCTGGCTCATTTTCGGCATAAAAGCGATTATCTTCGTTAAGTAATGCACCATCTATATGAAATCCGATAGCGAACCAATCACCAGCTAGTCGTGTTTCTATGTCTCTGTCGGCTGGAATTCCTAAATCTAAATTTTTATTATTCCCCACTTCTAAAACTGCTTCATTTAGCAGGTTATCATCCTGTATATCTCCCATAAGACCAGCATCCGTCGCAATTGAGGGTTGAGTATGTATGTCATTAACATCTACGGTTTGTTCATATCGTTGTCCGTGATATATTAGATCCAAGTCAGATACGTTTGCGGTATCAGGTATACTTGATATGTCCCATTCAACATATCCAAACTGTTCTTCGTTTCCTCCCCCTGCTTTGTTATATCTGCCCATCCAAACATAATTATCATCAAATCTTGTTCGCACCCCACCATCAATTTCGATATATCCATCTTCCGTTGGGTTGTTTAAGGTAGCTGTATCGGGATCGATTTCAAGGATTTCACTTCGTTTCAAAGTCCAATTACCAAATACAAACTCTGTTTTCAGTCCTTGAAGGCCAGTATCAATTGAAACAGGCTGTAGTTTATCAGATGAAGGCCTTTGATTTTCATATATAGATAATGAACCATCAGGTTTTATAAATTCAAATTGATTGCTTTCAACAACCGTTTTTGATTTAATTTCTATCGATTTTTTATCTTTAGATAAACCAGCAGAAGCATGATTTATTTTATTACCCACAATACCCAACCAAACTTGTTTAACTCTATATTTTGTTTGACCATAATTTTTAGATTTAAATGTAACCGTGTGTTTCATAGGACTTGCTTCTTTAATGAAATAATCAACCACTATGTTTCCTACGTCAGTACGAATAGTTTTTGTAATTGTCACCCCAGTTGAAGTTACTCCAATGTTAAAACTTGGAGGTTTAGACTCGAAATCTATATCATACCATTTTCCATCGACAAGTTGTTGCACCACCCATTTTTCGTTTTCAAGACGTAGCTCTGTCATATCAGGTGAATAAAATTCCACATGATAATCATAAATTCTGACACCTATCAGAGCAGATTGAGCCTGATAATATCCCTCTGATTCATATCGGTCTTTATAAATATAGGGAACATATAAATTTCCATTAAAAATCCAAAGAGGAGCAGTTACAAATGAAAAATGTCCTGACTTTAATACGGTTAACGTATAACAGTCTCCACGAGCAAACGTTGGACTTAACTTCGCCTTTTTATCCAAAAGACCTGCATTGATCGGATCAATTGAAGCCTCTACCTTTGGAGCAAAAAAAGGAGAAGAAAAATCATAAATGGGAACCAACAGCAAAATAATTGAAATAAAAACAGCCAGTCGTTTGATTTTCATATCCATTCAGTTCACATCTTTTTTATTTCTACCTCAAGGGGCGTTCCCGATATCGTCTTCTGACGTTTAGCTTTATCATGAGCTTCTATAAAACTTCTAGCCATCACTTTTTTCAGTTCACTTGCCCCAGAAACATATTGAAATTTGACATGATAAGGCTCTGGTTTTTTAGATGTTGGAATCGTTCTTTTTCGTTTTTTAGTATCTGGTCGCGCGCGTTTACGTTTTACAGTTCTTCTTCGTTGTTTCTCGGCTTCTAGTTTTTTCTCGCGTAAGAGTCTTGCCTGTAACTGTGTTTGGGCCAGAGTTGGGGGAGCAGGAATTATTTTTTCCTCTTCTTCTAATATCTCATCGACAGGTTGATCGGGGGTTATGTCGGGAATTATATCTGGAATAACGTCGGGAACAACGTCTGGAATAACATCGGGGATAACATCGGGGATAACATCGGGAACAACGTCTGGAATTACATCGGGGATCACATCAGGGATAACATCGGGAATTTCTACTGGTTCCGTTATTGGAAGTTCTCCTAACGCATCTTCAAGTAAATCATCAAGTTGAGGCTCAGTTATTGTATCTTCTAAAGGAGCAATCCTTGGAATTGTAGAATAATTTCTATTACGCCTCATTTTTTGAAGAGTATCCCAATATTCAGTCTCCTCTAATTGTTCATCTATCAAAACAGCAGGTTGAACAATCAATTCTTGTCCAGCCGCCCCCGATAACGTACCCAAAGTACCTAAAAGCTCTGGGAGCCCACCTGTAATCTCTTCAGCTAATGCCCAAGACGTAAATCCTGCTACTTTACCTGTAACTGCATCTTCAAGCATTATAACAGCAGTTCCACCCTTTGAAGTAACGTCTCTAGCCATTTCCCAAGAGGTTTTAGCCTGATATGCCCCTTTCCCTTCAAAAGCAGGTCTCCATTTACCTTTTCCATAAAAAGTAGGAGACCAATCCGTTGAAGTGGGATTAACTAACTCTAAAGTATATCCTTCTCCAATTCCTGTTGGAACTTTTTTAAATTGAGGGTTTTTAGTCCAATCTGGAACAGTAGTTTCTATATCGTCAACGGGAGTAAGTTTATCATACATTCTCTTTTCTAATGAAGGTTTAGTTATTATCTCCCTAACATGAGGAATTTTCTTAAGGGCTCTAAGAGCTATTTTTCCCCCAATAATTCCTCCACTTAACTCCGCTAAAAACCCAACAGGATCTCTCAGTATTTCTCGTGTAAGAGCCTGTCGGAATTCTTTAGCAACTTTAACATCTTTAGTAGATATCAAAGGAGGAGGAATAGAATTTAACGTCTGTTCTTCAGCCCACTTTCTAAGAGCAGGATCGCTAATATCCCCATTAGCAAAATCAGTTATTCTTTGTTCATATTGTTCACGAGTTTCAGTTTTACCGGGGGTTAGAAGTTGCCCAATTACATCTGCGGTCCTATACCAAGAGGCTGGACGAATAGGAAAAGTTATTGCTTCAACGGCTCCCGTAGCAGTTCTAATAGCCGTTCCACCAGCATAACTAGCAAGACCCAACAAAGGATTTGAACGTCCCAATAATTCTGCTTGACCAGTCAAATGTTTTGACGTTTGACGCATCGGATCAGTTATCGACTTAAAAATATTTTCGTACCTTGTCCCCGTTTTTGAAATAATATCACCAATATCATCTAAAGTGATAGGATCCTGTGTTCCTTCAACAACCAAGTCCCGTATAGAAGAAGGAACCGCAGTAGCCCCATATTCTTTTATGAAATCAGAACGGGACATAGTTACCCCCATATGAACTACTGTATTTGGAATATCAACATCTTTTAATGTTAAAGTTGTACCTCGCGCGCGCGTTCGTCTTCCTGCTCTAGATACTGCCCTTCTAGCCTGATTATGTGCAGATCTAACAGAAGGAGGTATTCTAATTGGTGTTGGAATCACACCCTCCTCACCAATCAAAGGTTCTTCCTGTCTCGTCGTTCTTGTTGCTTTTCTTCTTCTCCTAGTCCGTTTAGATGGAGGTAAAGAAGGTTTAGTAGGCTCAGACACACCCTCTACAGGATCAGTTGTTGGAGGTTTAGGTCTCTCAACTTTCTTCTTCTTAACCCCATCTCCCTCCCCCGTTATTGCCGACATCACCTACTCCTCCTAATACGAACCACACTGGGAGGAGAAACAGACTCCCTTCTAGACATACCCTCCCTCAACCCCTGATCAAGACTCTTAACATCAACAAAAAACTCTTCACGCGGACCCCTAGCATAAAAAATACTAACCCTATAAGGAACCTCAACCAAAGAAGACCCAACAACAACCCTACTCCTACGAGAAACCTTTTTCTTTTTACCCTTACCACGAACATACTCCTCAATCTTCTTACCCTTACGAGTATGACCACTAACCTTATGTTTAACTGGTGATTTTCTACGAGTGCGCGCGCGCAGACTCATTTTTCAACCTCCTTCAACATGAAAAGACTGAGAAAAAACCCAGTCTGAACAACTTTGGTAAATGTGTTCACAAAATGAATTAGATCGTTTTCAACATAATTTGGGGTTCCAATTGCAATATTATCTGTAGGATCGATATCCACACAATAGTAAGTTTGAGGAAATTTATTCGAGTTAGTCCAAGGACCAACAGAAGTGTCAACCGTTATATGTCCTACCTGATAAGGATAGAAGACCCAGAACCCCCAGCAAATTATGGTTAATACGAATAAAGATAAAGTTGTTTTTGATAGATTTGGAGTGTAGCCTTCAAGAGCCAAATATAAAAGAATAAGGGCTCCAATTAATGTAAATATTAAGAAAGAAACTAAGTTTGTAACTTGTTTCCACTGAAAAGTTATCACCCATATTTGCCCATGAAAAAAAGCGTAGAAAGAGTTCCACATAAGTTCAAAGATACCGATGCTTGCAAGCGATAACCCTGTTGTTGCACAAAAGTTAAGGGATTTTGTTATCCCTATTTTCTCCAAGTGAAAACTTAAAACTATGAATGAAAGCCCATATATTACTGGAGCTGAAAAATGATTGCCAATACCATAAAACTCTTTGCTTTGCTCCCAGAGTTCAGAAAAAGGTATCCCATTCTTCAGTTCAGAAATAGGATTACTTAGAAAAGTTTTAGAAAAATATTCTATGATAGGTTTCATTTGAGACCAACAACTATCGAATCCGAAGACTACCCACGCTATAGAAGCTACGACAACACAAAAAGCAAAGTATTTCCTCCAATTACTAATGTTCCATAAAATGGCATAGGGATTCAAGCCTAGGAATGAACGTGTTTTCCCATCGATCTTTTCGAACACAGATTCCATTAAAGCCATTATAGTTTTACTCCTTTCTACTATTTAGTTGTTTATAGGATAATAAAAAAAGA
>JAEOSP010000020.1 GCA_016840305.1 Candidatus Hodarchaeota archaeon | reverse complement strand
ACCCCCAAACCTTGATAAAGGTAGTATCAGGGATCAATGGATTCATTACAAAGGTAAAAAATTTCGATTATATAAGAATACAGTTTTATTTGGTATACCAGATAAGAAAGTTATTGAAAATATTCTTGACATACTCCAGTTAAGATTTGCACTACAAGAATACTTAACAATGTATAAAGAGGAACCTCTTCACGATTTGACGATAATAAAATCCATTAAAGAGCGTATAGAGGAAATAAAGGCTCGTGTGCAATATTTTATCAAACGTACCTATCTAGAATTTTACGATTGGAATGATTCATATCAACTGCAGGTCCTTAAAAACGACCAAGATGCTTTTTCTGATTCTTTATTACTTGAACTTCTAAGGAATGATATAATTACATCAGAAATACATCCAATTTTTATTGCTGACAATCTTTTTGGTAAAGATCATATTATTTCATTACTTTCATTAAAAAATCAGTTTTTAAAGAACGAACAACTTCCTAAGCTATTATCTATCAATGTACTTGAACAAGCTCTCATCCAAGGAGTTAAAGAAGGGATTTTTGCATTAATAATGCCGAAACAGGATAATGATAAACCCTACACGATCATTTACAAAAAGAAGATTAAGGTTACAGATATTAAGTTTGCGGAAACAGAGTTCATTACTAGCATAAAAAGAGAAGAAATCACAGATTATTTTGAAGAAAATCTAGGTGAAGCGATAAAAACTGGGAAAACGCTGGAAAAAGATGAAAAAAAAGATTTATACACAATTTCATCTGATTTAATCCTTCAATTCAAAGAAATTAATCCAGATTTCTATTCATCCATACAACAAGGTATAATCAAGCCTTTATATGAAAAAAAAAAGGAATTAAAATTAGATTTAACAATTCAAATCCAAAATCCAGATTCCTTGGAGGATGAATTTTTGATATCAATGATAAAAGATACTACAGATCAATTGGGGGGAACTATTCAAAAGAAGAAAGATCAAGAGAAAAAAAGAATTTGAAAAGGATCTTTAGACATTCTTCTTCGAATTGGATTGAAAGAACAAGTATATTTTTTCTGCAACTGATCTATTTATACCCTCTACTTGACAAAGTTCTTCCACGCTTGCATTTTTAATTTTATCAATAGTTCCGAAATAGGCAAGTAAGGAATTCCTTCTTTTTATTCCGATCCCTGGAATATTGTCTAATCGAGATTTTTGCTGCAATCGACGGCGTGATTTGTGATATGTAATGGCAAACCGATGTGCCTCATCTCGTGTCTGCTTCAATAATCGTAACGCAGCACTCTCTTTAGGAAAAGGCACAGCATTACGTCGATTAGGTAAAAATACTTCTTCCTCACGTTTTGCAAGTCCGATAACAGGTATTTCTTTTTCTAAAGCAGAAATTACTTTTGCTATTGCATTAACCTGCGGTTTACCACCATCAATTACTATCAAATCTGGAAACCGCTCAGAGAATTTTGAATCTTCGTGTTTAAGCCTTCTGGTCAAAACTTCAACCATCATTGCAACATCATTAGGTTCTGCAGGTAGAGATTTTATTTCAAATTTCCTGTATTGTGATTTAGATGGTATTCCTTCTGAAAAAACCACCATAGATCCAACTGGAAGTTTTCCCTGCAAATTCGAAATATCATAAGTCTCAATCCTGTTAGGAATTGTTTTCAACTTCAAAAGCTCTTGTATTTCTTTAAGAGCGTTTTTTTGTAACTTATTCCTTTTCTTCTCCTTACGTAGCTTCTCACTAAGTTTAAATTGGGCTTTTAGGACCAAAGGTTTAATTAATTTGTTGCTTATTAGCTGTTTGTTTGTGATAATCTGTATGCTGTTACCTTGTTTTTTAGATAACCATATCTCTAATGTTTCTATCTCATCTCCTAGATCAACAGAAATTTCGATTATTGGGGGAATAAAATTTGAATCAAGGTAGTAATTTTGTATATAGCTATGGATAATCTCTGACTTAGTAATAGATTGTAGGTTACCTAGTTTCTTTTCAAAAAAAGAAACAATCTCCCCGTTATTCACCCAGATGTTTAGTAAAATATATTGGGAATTATCCTCAATCAATATAATAATATCTTTGTCCCTTGGAGTTACCATGCTTTTCTGTGACTCAATTGTACGGTCTAGCTGCATGATACGATCTCTTGTTTTCGCAGCTCCTTCAAAATAAAGGTTTTCCGATTGCAAAGCCATTTCAGAATATAAATTTTCGATTAGATCTTTTCTTTTTCCTTGTAGAAACAAAATGAACTGATCAACGATTTGTTGGTAATCCTCTTTGGATATTTTTTCTACACAGGGAGCTGAACAACGATTAATGGAATAATCTAGGCATGGTTTCTTAGCTCTAAAACAATATGTTTTATTAGCCACTGGAAATATTCTTCGGAGGACTCTAACAGATGTTCTTAACGCTTTAACATCCTTTTTCCTTCCGAAAAACCAATCATATGAATTGAGAGGACTTCGCACAATGAATAACCTTGAAAAAACTTCAGTTTCTGAAGGAACTGTTATCTGAATTAACGGATAGTCCTTATCATCCATCCACTCAAAATTATACCGTGGGTGATAAATTCTTATTAGTTCTCTTTCACGTATAAACGCAGCTTCTCTTGATTCATGAATCTCATAATCAAATGCTCTTATATTTGATACTAGCTTACTGGTCTTTGCATCTGTGATTTCACGATTAAAATATGAACTGATTCTTCTTTTAAGATCGGATGCAGCTCCCACATATATAATTTTCCCTGTTTCATCCTGCATAAGATAAACTCCAGGCATATGAGGTAATTTAGCCAACTTGGAGCGCAATGCAGGGGGTTTCATCAATTTCAAATCCAAATCTGTTGATTTTAATTTAATATCCAGTATTTAATGATTTAATATTAACTAGTTATAAACGGAATTTGTGTTAGGTATTTAAGAGCTCATCTTTAATATCACAAAGAAAGCGCAGCCTCTCTGTTGGCAATTGAATGTCAAGAATGAATTAATTATAAGGGGATTAAATACCGTGGAACAGCAAAAAAAATACTTCTTCATGTGCCCACCTATTGAGATAGTAGGACGGGGAAAAAAATTAGTAGTTTCACATCGTGGTCATTTTGAAATATCAGAGAATCGTATCCAATACAAAATTGCTAATACGATTATTGATTTCATTATTCTTTACCCTACAGAGGGTACAGGTGAATTCACAGAGTTACCTCCATCGTCAAATTTTGATAGCTATCAGCTCTTCAGAAGGATTTGTGGTGCGATGACTGAGATAAATTTCTTATCAGCTGATTCACGAAAAGAAGAATTAGCTGCAGTTATGAATTTCATTTATGGCAATATTCTACCATTCTCTAGCCCAAAAATGGGACCAGGATTTTATGAATTACATAATATCCATCCAAATATTTATGAAGAAATCTATAGACTTGCGGAACAACAAGAGGATTCAATTACGACAACTGTAGCTACCTTCGATAGAAATGTATTTGTTCCATTTAAACAAAGAGTCATTGGAACATATCACACAGATGGAGAAGCACAAGAAGATAAAGCAGCAGCAGCATTAGATATTATTGCACGAGATTTTCCTAGATTTCTTAATCTTCATCAAGATCTACAAACCATTCTTTACACACAAGCAAAACAAATTTCTGATTATCAATCGTTATCTTTTAGTATAATCAGTCCTTTATTAAGAAAATTCAGGATGTTAAATACTCTTAAAGAGTATTTAGTTACTGAAAAGAAGAAAAAAGGGTTCGAAATAAAATTTCAACCAAAAACCTACACAATTCATGAAATTGCGGAATTACTGAATCCAGTGGTTACACCAAGATAGGATTGTGTGAAGATTACGTTTGAAAACGATAAACCTTTAGTACTTCAAACAATTTATCGATATCACTATAGGGACTATAAATCGCGGAAATATATGAAATTCCAAATAATGATTTTGGAAAGGTCTCTTTGAAGTCATCCATCGTTGGTGTGAAGTTAGAAAGAAACTCAATTGCGCGATCTTTTACATCTACTGAAAGTTGAAAGGTATCACGCAAGCTAGGATCATTTAACAAAGTATCACATTTATTTACCACAAAATGAAAGATATATTTCTTACTCCTTCCTTTTTCATCAGCTTTAATCGGGTTAAGATCAAGTGAGTCGAGGAAATAGTTAAATGAATCTTCCATGGCTGATCTTTGAACTTCAAGTGATTGTTGAGGATCAAGAATAAACAACATCCCATCAGTTTTGAAAGTTCTTAAAACCTCCCGCCACATTCTACGTAAATTGTAATCGCCTGGATTATCGATCGCAATGATTTGGTACTTACGGTATGTTTCTGGATGATACCAAGGATAGGAATCCGAGCTTTGTAACCTAATTTTTTTTTGTTCCACATTTATATCTAGAGATTTTTGACTTTTGATAGTACGAACATCATTCCCTTTCATTCTATCTATTAGAGTTGTTTTCCCTACGCCAGTGTTACCTAGAATCGTAATACGGATTTTCCTATCGAACACATCTGATCCTCTTGCTTCGTTTCTATTAATAAAAACAAATCTCCTTATATAAAAACCTAGTTCAATTACCAGCAAAGATACTTTTAAGATAATTAGATGAAACAGCAATACGGAGAGATATCTACTGAGAAACTTCAAGTTAGTTTCAAAATATAAACCTCAAGGAGATCAAGCTGAAGCAATTAAGGCTCTCAGTGATGGGGTTATTCAAGGTAAAAAATATCAAACATTGCTTGGAGTTACGGGTTCTGGAAAAACATATACTATAGCAAACGTAATTGAGAAAATAAATAAGCCAACACTTGTAATCTCTCACAATAAGACGCTAGCAGCACAGCTATATCAAGAATTTAAAGAATACTTCCCGGAAAATGCTGTAGAGTACTTTGTTAGTTTCTATGACTATTACCAACCAGAAGCATATCTTCCTACTCCTGATCGTTATATAGAGAAGGATTTTAATATTAACGAAGAAATAGATAAGATGCGAGCTTCAACTACAAGAAGTTTACTTGAAAGGGAAGATGTAATAGTTGTAGCATCAGTTTCATGTATCTACGGTTTAGGTAAACCAGAATATTATAAGAATATGAGCTTTAAAGCTGAAAAGGGGATGAAAATCACGAAAAATCAGATTTTATCCCAATTAATCGATATTCTGTACGAACGAAATGAAATTGCTTTGACCAGAGGTAAAATACGATCCAAAGGTGATATTATTGATGTTTGGCCGGTATATGAAGACAATACTGCAATCCGTATCGAACTTTTTGGGGATGAAATCGATCGAGTTTCAAAGATTCATCCAATAACTGGAAAATCTATTGTAGAATTAGAACGCACATTCATTTTCCCAGCTAAACACTATGTAAGGCCAAAGGAGCTCCTGCGTGCAGTATTAGCGGATATCAGAAAGGAGCTAAGGGAAAGATTGAGTGAACTCACATCACAGAAGAAGATCGTTGAAGCTCAACGATTACAGCAACGAACCCAATATGATCTTGAGTTAATAGAACAAATAGGGCATGCACCAGGAATGGAAAACTATTCCAGATACTTTGATGGTAGAAAACCTGGAGAACCTCCATCCACATTATTTGAGTTCTTTCCAGAAGATTATCTTCTAGTAATAGATGAATCCCATATGACAATTCCACAGATTGGAGGGATGCGACAGGGAGATTATTCAAGAAAGAAGAACCTCATTGATCATGGTTTCAGATTACCATCTGCGTATGATCACAGACCTCTCACGTTTGATGAATTCGTAACTCATATGAACTCAGTAATATTCCTCAGTGCAACTCCTGGTGCTTATGCTCTTCAAAAAAGTGGTAAGGAAAACATTGTTGAACAAATTATTAGACCTACAGGATTAGTTGATCCAGAAATTATTGTTAAACTAAAACAACCGAACAATATAGATGATCTTGTTAGTGAAATCAAAAAAACAGCTGATCGTGGCGAGCGAACCTTAGTAACAACGCTAACGAAACGTATGGCAGAAAATTTAGCAGATTATTTCGATGAAATCGGAGTGCGTTCAAGATATTTGCATTCTGAGATCAAAACCCTTGAAAGGACGGATATTCTACGTTCTCTTCGTTTGGGGGAGTTTGATGTGTTAGTTGGGATAAATCTTCTCAGAGAGGGATTAGACCTACCAGAAGTGTCTTTAGTAGCAATTCTTGATGCAGACAAACAGGGATTTTTAAGAAATGAACGAGCACTGATTCAAACGATTGGACGTGCTGCAAGAAATATCAATGGTCGTGTTATATTCTACGCTGATGAGCTCTCTGAAGCAATGAGTTCAGCAATTGCAGAAACGAAACGTAGAAGAAGAATCCAACTAAAGTTCAATAAAGAGACTGGTTTAATACCTGAAACTATTAAAAAAGAGATCAGATCTCCGTTACTTGAACTAAAAACAAGCTTTACGAGTATTAAAGAACAAATGATTGCTAAAGAGGATCTTCCTGAATATTTAAATGCATTACAGGCAGAGATGACTTTAGCTGCACGAAATCTCGAATTTGAAAAAGCAGCAGAAATCAGGGATATTATTCTGGAACTAGAAGAAAAAGCAACAAAAAAGGCTACACAAGTAACTCTTAAGGAAAAAAGCACTAAGAAAGTAAGAAAACTAAAGAAACCGACAATTATTCAAAGAAAAACCGAAAAATAGGCTGACCTCAACGCAAATATTAGCTAATAAATGAAGATCCATCTATCGACGCTCCTTCTTGATAGTAGTTACATTACAACTTAACAACTCATTTAAATGACTTCCATCATTCTATTTTCCACTGAACAGGAGAGTGTTATTCAATGGGTGAATTGATCGAAACAGATATTGTTATTCTCGGGGCGGGACCAGCTGGATATGTTGCTGCAATAAGAGCAGCTCAACTTCAAGCAGATGTTGTATTGATTGAGAAGGGTGAGATTGGTGGTACCTGCCTTAATAGGGGCTGTATTCCTACAAAAGTATTTGTAGAATCAGCTAAACATTGTAAATCTCTTCGAGAAATGCATAGATTTGGTTTAAATTCAGAATATATTAGCGTTGATTTCCCACGGATTCAACAGCGAAAAAGAATGATCGTTAAACGCTTAGTTAAAGGAGTGAATTATCTTCTAGAGAAAAACAGCATCCGAGTTTTAAATGGAGAAGGACAATTCATTGATCCTCATACAATCTCCGTAACCGCATTAGATCAAAATTATAAAGTTTCAGCAAAAAAAGTGATCATAGCTACTGGAAGCAAAGCATTTTTCGTTCCTATTCCTGGTATAGAAGGTGCAAAAATCTTAACAAGTAAAGAAATGCTCGAAATTGATCACCTCCCAGAAAGCTTAATCGTGATTGGAGGTGGTGTAGTAGGTGGGGAATTTGCATGCATTTTTAGATGTTTTGAAAAAACAGAGGTTTCTATAATAGAAATGCTTCCATCTTTGATCCCGATGGAAGATCCTGATCTTGGAAAAGAACTTGAAGCTGCCTTTAACCGGGTTGGGATCAAAGTTCACACTAGCTCGCGTGTTACCCGAATTTCAGATACTCCAGCTGGTAAAAAACGTGTTACGTTTACCAATCCAGACGGGAATGAGCTTAATATTGTATCAGATTATGTGTTAGTATCTATTGGGCGAACTCCAGCAATTGACGGATTAAATCTTGACGCTATTGGATTAAAATACAACCGTGGGATTATCGTCAATAATAAAATGGAAACAAACATTCCTGATATCTATGCAGTAGGAGATGTTGTTGAAGGAGTGCCTTCTCCCATGCTTGCTTATACTGCTTCTCATGAAGGTGAAGTAGCAGTAGAAAACGCACTTGGTCACGATGTTGAAATGAATTATCATGCCATTCCATCAACTATTTTCACTAATCCAGAAGTTTCTTCGGTAGGATTGTCCGAAAATTCAGCAAAGGAAAAATATGGTGAGATCCTTGTTGGGAAGTTTCCTTTTCAGGGAAATGGTAGAGCAGTTATAGCTGGCCAAAATCGAGGGTTTGTAAAAGTAATCCTAGACGCAAAAACCACAAAAATTTTAGGTGTTCACATTATTGGTCATCATGCGACTGAACTTATTGCTGAAGGGGCATTAGCGGTAGCAAACAGGTTAAAAGCAGAAGATATTATCAAAGTTGAACATGCCCATCCAGTACTCTATGAAGCGATTAAAGAAGCAATCCTACTTGCCCTTGGTAGACCTATCCACGCATAACCCAAGTTTGTTAGAAAAATCTGACTCATTTTGTAGTGAGTCAGAAAATCTGTTTTTTCAGTATTAAATGCAAGATAATGTTTGAAAGTAATACCTCAAGTAAGGAATACTATTAATCTTCAAAAGATCCAACTATCTTAACTACGAGTTATGAACACTTTTATGGAACAACTAGGTATATAAGAATTGTTTAGTGGTTCACATCGCCAATTTCTGGTAAAATCTAAACAATTTTCACAATCACTACCAAATCTAGCAATTATTAAAGCACTATATATAAAAGAAATAGGTATTATTGAATACCTGTATTCCTTTGGTATTGTCTATCTAAGAATAAAAGCGAATCATTATTAATTTGAAAACCTAAGACAAACATGAAGGCGATCAGACATGGAAGAACAAGTGGTACAAATCCTTGGATTAATTATCTTCGTTGCTACTTATATCCTAATCTCAAGTGAAAAGCTTCATAGACCGATTTCGGCCCTTCTTGGTGCTAGTGCTATTTCTATTCTGCTT
>JAEOSP010000197.1 GCA_016840305.1 Candidatus Hodarchaeota archaeon | reverse complement strand
GGGTAGAGATCCAAGTTCCCATGCAACAAAAATCATTAAAAGATCATTAGCTGCTGCAATAAGCATCATACCAATTGTAGCTAGTATCAATAAGGCATAATAAACTCCTATATTGTGATCAGTTTTCATATAGTCACTGCTTGAAATCGCAACGAAGATTAAAACAATTAAAAATACAATAGCAAAGAATCTGAAAAAATCATCGATAATAATTGTTCCAATCGTTCCTGTGATATCAAAAATATCATTTACGTTTCCAAAAAGGAAGGAAGTGCCCCCATTTATACTCAAAATGACACTATATAAAGCGATGAAACCACCAATGGTTGTTACTACTGGAGTTGACTTTTTAGCAATATTGAAGGCCTCTAATAGAAGACATACTATCATCGTTCCAAATAATGTCAAGAATGGGAGGAGGATAATGGGGAGATTACTCATATTTACACTACACCTATTTTTTTCTTAGAATTGATTTGCAAAGAATTCTGTTGCACTAGTCATTAGATCTAGTAACCAATCAGGGAACAAACCTAATAACAATGTTAAGAGACTCAATAAACCGAGTACGGAGAATTGGGACCAATGGGATACGTCATGGGAATGTGAAAGTTCTGGATTAACATCACCAAAAACGGTACGTTGTAACATCCAAAGATAGTAAGCGGCTGTGAAGATGATACCTAAGATTCCAAGAAAAGCTAAGTAAATCGACCAGTCAAATAACGCTAAGAAAACTAGCAGTTCAGACCAGAAACCAGCTAAACCAGGTAATCCAGCACTAGCAAATGATGCAAAAACAAGCACTGAAGCCGTAATTGGCATATTTTTTGCTATTCCCTTCAATTTAGGGATATCCCGAGTATTTGCAGAATGTCCAATCGTTCCAGCCAGATAGAACATCAGTGGTGAAATAATCCCGTGTGCTATCATCATATACATTGCTCCTGCAATACCTTCAGCTGATTGAGTTGCTACACCGAGTAGAACGATTCCCATGTGTCCTACACTACTATATGCGACTAAAGATTTCATATCTACCTGTCTTAAAGCTACCCAAGATCCATAAAGCAAAGAGACAAGGCCAATTATTGCGATTAACCATGCAAACTCAGTAAGAGCTTCGGGTAAGAACCAACCACCTAATCTTAGTAATCCATATCCACCCATCTTCAATAAAAGTCCAGCCAGAATCATAGATCCAGGAGTAGGAGCTTCAACATGAGCTAGTGGAAGCCAAGTGTGGAATGGAACACTAGGAACCTTAACTATAAATCCGAAAAGTAATGCAAGGAAAATCAATAGGACAAAAGAACCAGCACCAAAATCGATTTGCCTTAGGAGGTCAAACGAGAATGTACCTCCTCCACCTGTTATCGTGGGATGATTCGCTGATTCCAACCAAATACCAATAATCCCCAATAGCATGACTAGGGACGCAACATGAGTGTAAATGAAAAAGTATATTGCTGCGTATTCACGCTTCGGTCCACCCCATATTCCTATAAGGAAAAACATGGGTACTAATACCAATTCCCAAGCAACGTAAAATATTACGAAGTCAGTTGCGAGGAAAGTACCTAAAACCCCTGTTTCTAATAGCAATATCATTGCATAGTAAGCGGGTTCTCTTTCGTGAATATCCTTGAAAGAAGCAAGTACGGACACAAAGAATAAAAATCCACCTAGTAAAATTAATGGCATACTTATTCCATCAACACCAAGTGAATAGTTCATTCCTATAGATTTAATCCATTCTATTGATTCCACAAGTGAAAATCCACCAGTTCCAAGATTTACGCGATTTGCAAATAGATTTGTTGGTAATAGGGGATTATGTTCAAACATCATCCAAGCCAAAATCGTTAGTACAAATATCAGTCCACTTGCGATCAGAGCGACGTAACGTGATAATCCTTCTCGGATACGTCCAATCAGATAAGTGGGAATTGCTGCTAAGATTGGCAATAGAAAGATAAGAGTTAAAACTCCGATTTCGATTTCGCCAAAATTTAGAATTGCTACCATTGTCTTCAACCTTCAATATTTTTTATTAATTTAGAGGGGTAACACCCCTGCTACTGCTAAACTGATGATTAGTAAAATAATTGCTCCCATTAGGGTATATAGAGCGTAGTTCTCAACAACTCCAGTTTGTACCTTTCGTAGATACCCCCCTGTTTTCATCACTCCATGAGCGGAATTGCGAATTATTCCATGGTCTATTACCCGCTCATCAGTAGTTTTTGCCAGTGTACAAACAGCTAGAGAGACGGTTGCTGTTAATCTCACCAAACCGTCAACAATAGTCTCATCCCACCATTTAGACAGTCCACACAAGGCATATCCAATTTTTCCAACACTACGTACTGCTGCATCGAAAATATTCTTTTCTATCCAATTCATCAACGCACAGTATTTTGTATCTATGAATGCAACTAGCATTAAGTATAGATCGTCAATATAATATCCTTTCTCAAGAATCTGTTGTAGACCCCTTCCAACAAAAGATACTTTCATCTTTCTTATTGGTACTCGTATTCCTTGTTGGATCCTTACAATTGAATCCTTCTCTTCAGCTTCAAAATTGAAGGATCCATCGGCTGGAAAGGTAACTCTTACCTTATTTCTGGGATAATATATTAGATAAGCTAAACCTATACCTAGTATTGAGATAATAAGTGATGATAATTGAGTAAGGGTTACAAGCACTGAATCGATATCAAGTACTTGTTCTCCTAACCAATCAACCAAGTGGTGTTCAATATTGAATAAGGGTATTATAGAGACATTTATGATAGGAATGTTTCCTAAGAAATACACACCCGCTAGAATCAAAGAGGTAATCGCTAGTATCCATAATGGGGTAGTCATCCATCGGTCTGATTCATGAACGTGATGATCAGGTAAACGATTTGTCCCTGGAAAGACTAAGAACCATAATCTAAAAATGTAAAAAGCTGTTAAAAACGCTGTTACTACTGCAGATAACCAAACAAGTATAACTAACGGTTCAAGAACCGTTATGAATCCTTCAGTGAGTCCCTCATTGAGAGTATGAAGTATAATCGCATCTTTGCTGAAAAATCCGTTACCTATACCTGCTAGTGATAAAGAACCTATTAACATAACTTTCCATGTATGTGGCATTTTAGATTTTAATCCGCCCATTTCTCTAATATCCTGGGTTCCAGCACCATGAATAGCTGATCCAGCTGATAAAAACAATAACGCTTTGAATATCCCATGATTAATCACATGAAAAATGGCCATCGCCATTCCACCAACCCCTAAACCAATTGTCATATAACCTAACTGGCTTATTGTTGAGTAGGCAAGAATTCCTTTGATATCAGTCTTCACAAGCGCTATTGTCCCTGATAATATCGCAGTGATCCCTCCTATTAAGGCTACAATCAGTAAAGCATTCTCACCAGCATGTTCGAATATAAAATAACTTCTTCCTACAAGATATATTCCTGCTTTCACCATTGTCGCTGAATGAATCAAACAACTGACCGTTGTAGGACCGGCCATAGCATCAGGAAGCCAAACATGCAACGGAAATTGAGCGGATTTTCCAATAGCACCTCCAAAAATTAGTAAAGCTATTACTACAAAGAGCATAGGGTCAATATGGAGAAGATCTTCCTCCAGTAAGTGTCTTATTTCAAGAAAGTTAAAGGTCTTAGCTTCTAGGTACATTAATATTATCCCTATAAATAATAATACATCTCCAACTTTTGTTGTAAGGAAAGCTTTCTTTGCAGCTGAAGCGGGATGAGGCTGACCTTCTGGTACAACCTCCTTATCATAATAATACCCTATTAACAAATAAGAGCATACTCCCATAATTTCCCAAAATAAGAATAACTGAATAAAATTAGGCGAAAAACACAATCCAAGCATAGCCGCTGCAAACATGTTAATTTCAGCATAATATCTTGGAGAACCATCATCAGCCATGTAACCGCGGCTGTAAACAACTACAAGAAAAGCAAGTAAAGCTACCATTAAGCTTACTACAGCTGATAAGGGATCAATGAGAATACCGATATCTAAGGTTACTCCTCCTACATTAAACCATTCTAGGGTATGCTCTACAGTAACATCTTCGCCATGTTTACCTAAGAATAGTAAATTCAATAATACTTCTCCAGAAGCAAGAATAGTCAAGACAAAGCTTGTACCAAGAGCAACGAGTGCCACTAAATTTCCATGATGTGGACGATCAAGTTTATTACCGAAAAATAACGCAATGAAGGCTGCAACTATCGGTATTATGGGAATTAAGAATACTAGATTGCTAAAGAGTAATGCCATTTTTTTCACCTATTTCATGCTTTATCCTTTAAGTTCCTGAAAATCTGTCGCTTCCACGGTTCCATGGGTTCGGAAAATCGATAAAATAATACCTAATCCTACTGCTGCTTCA
The DNA here is from genome assembly GCA_016840305.1 of Candidatus Hodarchaeota archaeon. The sequence goes on along the minus strand of JAEOSP010000197.1, from coordinate 9,955 downwards.
GCTGCAGCTAAACCTATACTAATAATTACGGCAATTTGGCCAGTGACAAAAGTATTTGGATCGCTAGCAAGCCCATTATAAAGAGAAAATACAGCAAAATTGATATTAGCAGAATTTAACATCAATTCAATTGCAATTAACATACGAACAGCTGATTTGGACTTTATAAATCCTGCAAATCCAATTAAAAATAACAGAAGAGCTATGACAAGGAATACTGATGAATCCACATTCATATGTTTTCGACCTCCTTCTTAACCAAATAAACACTTCCCAGCATGGCAGCAAGAACAACCAGCCCGAGTACAATTAATGTAGCACCGTGTACTGTGAACAATTGTTCTGATAATGTTGCAATAATCGTGGAATCGAGTGGCTTACTAGACAAATCAGGTATAGTCCAAAAAGCACTTGCTACCTGACTGATAGTATATACTGCAATCATTAATAACAAAAAACTACCAGCAAAACTTAGTCTCCAATCTAGTAATTTCACTTTTCCTTCTTTTTCAAACATGGCTTCTTTTCCCGATAGTGTGATTGCAAATAATAGAAGAACAGTGATTCCTCCAGCGTAAACAATAATTTGAATTACTAATAGTAAAGCAGACTCAGCATAGAGTAGAAAAATCATAGCTATGCCAAGAAAACAAAAAACCAGCCATAACACTGCATGATAAACACTTTTTACCGATACTGCTAAGTAAGCAGAGCCAATTGTGTAAAATACTAGGATTAGTAGAACGAGGTATTCTAAGGCTTCAAACAATTCGGGTGGAAATAAATACGCCATGATTAGTCCTCCATTGTGGTTTCTTGATTATTTGGTTCTTCTTCCCCATAATTTCCATATTTCTCTTCATACTCCTTCCATTGTTTCTTATACTTATCTGGATAATATAATTGGTAGATATTGTATAAATCTCTGTATGAATGGTGAAGATCTTCCTTTACTGATGTTGCAGCATCAAATCCTGCAGTATGATGTAGTGCATCATATTTACACGCCTCTACACAGAATCCACAGTATAAACACCTACCAATGAATATCTGTGGATGAAGAAGAGGACGTGGTTTTTCGCGTGTTTTTTGCTTCTCGGCCCAGTGAGGTGGAACTGCATCGACTTCGACCATTTCAATACATTTATTGGGGCAAATTCGTTCACAAGCTCTGCAACCTACACAATTCAAAGCATTTAAACCAATTAATCCACGTGCATTAGGAGATATATGAGGGGTTGACTCGAACACGTCTGAAAATGTTAAATTTCGGTCAAGTATAGTTTCATCTTTTTCAGCAAGAGTTTTGGGGAAATATAAGGTATCTTTATTCCGTCGGTCTCCATCTGGAATCGTAACAGGCTTTTTTAGTAGATATCGTGCGACATAGGCCATAGGTCGAGTGATAAAAATACTAGGTATAATTCGGAAATTCACCATTTTATTCCACCAAAGTTCCAAATAGTTCAGGATTTGTGAAAACCATAATTATTATGACAATAATATTAATAACAGCTAATGGAATCAAACGCTTCCATCCTATATCCAATAATTGGTCTATTCTTATTCTCGGTAGTGCACCACGTACCCATATAAAGATGAAGATGAACGTCCATAACTTTATGACTAAAATGATGAATCCTAACAGTGGGAGATTATCAATAAGATCGGCAGATACAAGAGGTAAGTATGGACCACCCCAAAATAATGAAACACCGATGAACGCTCCTATAACAAGGATGAAGTACTCAGTAGCCATACTCATCATATAACGAAAACCTGCTAACTCAGTTCTCCATCCCATGACAAGTTCAGCTTCTGCTTCTGGAATATCAAATGGAATTCGTTCTGTTTCTGCTGCTAAAGAAACCATAAAAACAATGAATCCGATAGGCATGAAAATCATAAATGGAAGTCCAGTAATTCCAAAAAATGAAGTCGTAGATTGCTGTTTTGCAATTTCCGTTAATGAAAAGGAATTTGTAACGATAACTACTGCCCCAACCGATAGTATAAGCGGAATTTCGTAACTAATCATCTGAGCTGCAGATCGAAATGCACCAATCATTGAGTATTTATTGTTCGAAGACCAACCAGTGATTAAAACACCAACTGGATAAAGTGAGAATAAAGCGAAAATCAGAAGGAATCCTACAGCAGGATTAGCAATAACAGCAGTTCCTCCCAGGGGTAATAGTGCACCTAACATGAAGGGAGGTGCAACAACAAACGCAAAAAATCCTACATTAAAAGGAAATTTGTCTGCTTTCTCTGGTACAATGTCTTCCTTAGAAAAGAATTTTAAAAATTCAGCTATGTTCTGTAATAAACCAAATTTCCATGTCCGTCCAAAAAAATGCCCATAATTGAAATCAATAAATACTGGCCCCCTTCTATTCATCATTCTTCCTACAAGTTTTCTTTCAAACCAGATCAGCATTATAGTGGTAACGATCAGAAAACCTAGGATGGTTGTCATTTCAAGTGAATCAATGAGAGTCAACCGTAAAAACTGAAATTCGACTTTAAAACCTTCAAAATCTTCAGGTCTTACAATTTTGACAAAGCTCAAAACATCGAATATCACATGCACTACCCAATCAGCAAATCCGTCATAAATTCCATACGCCATAATCATCCACCTACCTATCAATCTCTCCCATGCATAAATCAGCGCTCGCAACTATTGGAGGAATGTCAGCCACTTTACCCCCATTAATTAGATGTGATGTCAAACACAAGTTAGAATATGCTGGTGACTTAATTTTCACGCGATAAGGGATTCTATTTTCGTTCCCAATTATATAATATCCTGCTTCGCCACGTGGATCCTCTGTTCGGAAATATACTTCACCTTTAGGTAATTTTCTTGGTACTTTGAGACTTATCTCTCCCTCGGGAGGAAGATTGTCTAAAGCTTGACGTATAATGTGAGTTGATTGTCCGATCTCTTCCATTCGTATTTGGAAGCGCGCTAAGCAATCTCCTGATGTTCTAACAGGTACTTCAAAATCCAAGTCTGAATAGACCAAATACGGTTCTATCTTTCGAATGTCACCTTGAACACCCGAGGCTCTCAAAACAGGGCCTGTAGCACCAAGATTAAGGGCATTTTCTTTTGAAAGAACACCCACATTTTTACCCCGCATCATAAAAACCTTAGAATCCTCTAAAATGGCTTTATATTCCTTTATACGGTCATCGAGATAGTGAGTCAAATTTCTTGCATCTTTCACAAAGCCTTTAGGGAAATCGTGTTTCAAACCACCCGCTCGGAAATAGTTATACATCATACGAGAACCAGTAACATGTTCAAGGAGGTCTAATACATGTTCACGCTCCCGATATGGGATAACCAACATAGTTAGAACTCCTAGATCCCCAGCATAAGCAGAGAGCCAGGTAAAATGAGAAGCGATTCTTTGAAATTCGAGCATAATAACACGCATATATTCGACACGCTTACTCACCTCGACTCCCATAAGCTTCTCTATCGCCATGATGTAGGTAGCTTCCCAAGACATGGCACTAACATAGCAAAGACGATCAGCTAGTGGTTGAAAAGTATCATAAGGCCGTGATTCAGCCATTTTCTCAATCATTCGGAAGATATATCCAATCATTATTTCTGAATCAACTACAAACTCACCCTCTGTTTTTATTTTTAATGTCCATAGCCCATGATTAACTGGGTGTTGTGGACCCATATGTATATACATTTGTTCACTCATGTTCTAACTTCCTATTTCGGGTGAGGTTTAAACGAATAAGGTTTTTCAGGTAGTTGGTAAGCTCTACGCATTGGATATAGTTCTGAGATATGTTTATGTTCGTAATCATCCCAATCATCTGGTAATAATAGCCGTTTAAGATTCGGATGATCACTAACTGTAATACCAAATAAGTCATAAAGCTCTCTTTCATGCCAATTAGCAGAAGCCCAAATACTAGTTATTGACGGGACTTGAGGATTCTCACGATCCTTCAACTCAACACTTACCTGAATAACCGTTGGATCTCCATCCCAACGATCTAAGAAATATATGACTTCAAAATGTGTTTCCCAATCGACTCCTGAGATAGCTTCCATGGAAGTAAATTCTAAATCATTAGCAATAAATAACATTACGTCCAAAAGATCAGTTGAATCAATCCAGATTTTAAGACGGCTAGGGACAGAAATATTGATTTCTTTGATTTTCCCTGCAAATTTTTCTTTCAATTTTGCAGAATGAGTTTCAAGATAGCTCATTTTTCTTCCTCCTCTATAACTTCTCTTTTCAGTATTAGTCGATAATCAACCTTGGGAGGATCCCTTTCGTAAAATTCACGGGGAATGTCACGGAGAGGTTCAGGTAGATAAATACTATCTTCCCGAATTTTCTCTTGGAGACGATGAATTCCAGCCCACATTGCTTCAGGTCTTGGGGGACAACCTGGTACAAAAATATCAACAGGAATTACTTGATCAGCTCCTTCAAGTATTGTTGGGGCTTGCCAAAACGGACCTCCACTGATTGCGCATTCTCCTGTAGCAAAAACCCACTTTGGTGCTGGCATCTGATCATAAATATCTCGAAGCCGAGAAGCAAATTTTGTGGTTACAGGCCCATTCACCCATAATACATCACATTGCCTTGGACTTGCGCGAGCTAATATTCCAATCCTTTCAGTATCATATCGAGAAGCCATAGTAGCCGCCATCTCGATTGCACAACATTTCATTCCTAAAAACACTGGATATAAACTGGCTCGTTGACTCCAATTTCTCAACCAATTGATTAAAACAGAAACAAAATCACGAGATTTAGCCATGACAACATTAGGCATGGGCTCATAGATTTCCAATTCCCCAAGGGATTTAAGATCTTCATATTTTCCCATAATTACACCCAATTCATTGTTCCCTTTTTCATCCAGAAAGCTACCCCAATTAAGACAAATGAAGCAAATAAACCAATGACAATCATTGCAGTTTGTATCGCACTCATTACACGAAATGCATAGGCCCATAGGAGAAAAAGTACAACTAATATGTCAAATACGACAAAAACTACTGCAAATGTGAAAAATTGAACATTAAATCTTACCTGAGCCGTTCCTATCGGTTTTTCTCCGCATTCGTATGTTGCTGAAGCTGCTTTGAGTCGGGGAATATTTGGAGCAAGGATATACTGTATAATTTTGATTGCTATTGGGCTTGCTAGTCCTGCAATTAAAAATATTCCCATATGAGTAATTTCTGGATCATACATGGCCTACACATCTGTACATACATAATTTCTAAAGAATTAAGGAAGATATTTACGGATAATAGATAAATCGAAGATTTAAGCCTAGAATTAATAATTTTTTTCTAAATGTGATCAATATTTAGTTACTTCTTAGTAATTCAGTTCAATTTTGAATGGAATAGTTTTGTAAATTCCATTCGATAGAATTTCTCTTGTGAGATTCAGGTGAAAATTCTTCTTTTAATTCCCCCTTTACTCCAAGAAAAAGCAGTAACAAAATATCAGCTAGCCTTCCTTAATTTTACTGCTCCTCCGCTTGGGTTAGGATATATGGCATCAGTATTAGAACAAAATGGATTTTCCAGAGTGAAGATACTTGATTCTCAAGCACTCTCATTTACACCAGAAGATTATCGAAAATATTTGAAACGGTACGCCCCAGACATTGTAGGTATCCAAACATTAACACCTAATTTCTCAAATGCATTGAATGCGGCAAAAATTGCGAAAGAGGAGAAAACTCCAATCGTGGCTCTTGGTGGTTATCATCCAACCGCAATGCCTGATGAGAGTCTTTTTCTTGCTGATGGGAACGTTGACGTAGTGTTCCGGGGAGAAGCTGAATATTCATTTCTAGAATTTGTTCAAGCTTTTGAAAAAGGAAAAGATTGGAAAAATATCAAAGGAATTTCGTATTTAGACCCTGAACCTCATCATAATCCTCCCGCCCCACTTATCAAAGACCTAGATACTTTACCACTCCCAGCACGGCATCTACTTCCGATGGATAGATACAAGATATTTGGATCAGCCTTTCCAGCAACATCAGTAATTACTAGCCGTGGATGTCCTTATTCTTGTGATTTTTGCAGCGTATCTGCCTTTTATGGTGCAAAATGGAGACCCCGATCTCCTGAGAGTATTGCAGAGGAAATTAGATTTCTACGTGAGGAAATGAATATTAAAGCAACCGCTTTTGTTGACGATTTATTTTTTATTTCCGATAAAAGGGTTAAAATTTTATCTAGTGAACTCTCCAAGATTGAAGATATATATTGGGGAGCAACGACTCGAGCTGACAAAGGAAATTTAGAATTACTAACATTGATGCGAAAAGCAGGTTGCCGATTGGTATTTGTTGGTGTAGAATCTGGTAACCAAGTAATTTTAGATAAAATTCATAAGAACACCTCTGTTTCTCAAATTGAGAGGTATTTTGATAACATTAAACGTTCGCGAATGGATTCTCTTGCTTCTGTTTCTTTTGGATTCCCTGGAGAAACGCGTAAAACAATTGTATCTACAGTGAACTGGATAGTTAATCGTTTAGATCCTTCTCTCGCACTATTCACCCTTGCCACACCTTATCCAGGAACAGATTTCTATAGAGATATGCTAAAACAGGGTAAAATCATGGTACATGATTACTCAAAATACAATTTATTCACTCCAATCAATGAACTCTCTGGATTATCCCGTGAAGAAATGAAAACATTGACTAAGTGGGCATATAAAAGATTTTATTTACGTCCTAGTAAGATTCTTCAGAATACACTGAGAGAATTAAGATATTCCCTTGAAAGTTACGGTCTCGGTCAATTCCTTTATAATAGTCAAGTTTTTGCTAAAGGGATTATAAATATGAAAATATTAACCTCGATGTAATAACAGAGAAGCCTACCTATGATATTGGAAAAGGTTTCGGAGTTGACTGCTATACAAATTATTATAATAATACCAAAAAATTAATTATCAAGAAGTAATATCTAATTTTCTTAAATCCTCTGAATTTTGGTTAAAGTGATTAGAAAGCTTTGATTTTCAAAATATTATGTTTTAAAAAAAAAAGTGGTTAAATATGAGAAGAAATAAAAAGTAATAAATCTATATTTCCAATAATTTATGCAAGTTATCTCAGTATTACAAAAAAGTATCAGAAAAGGTGAATTAGGCTGGAGGATATCAAGGAATTAATTATCAAAGCAAAGGCACTAAAGCAAAGTAAACAGGTAACCGAAGCAATTACTCTTCTAAATAAAGCTCATGAAATTGGGATTTCTACCAATGACGTGGAAAATCTCGTTGATATCCATAATCAGCTAATACTTTTACATTACCAAAATAACGATCCTGAATCTTTTCAAAAATCCTTTAAATTTGCACGTACATTAGCAGCTAGGATTAATTATAATAAAGGGTTAGTAGAATCTTATATGAATAAAGCATGGATTGAGACCGATAATAAGAATTTCATTGAGGCGATTACACACGCTTCACAAGCTCTAGCTATCGATGAGATTTTAGAAAATGCTACAGCCTTCACTACTGCCCTATACATTATTTCAGAAGCAAATTACAGTGTAGGAGATATGGAAAAAGGGGACAAATATAAAAAATTATACCAACACAAATTGATGAAACTAACTCAGAGTGAGGAACAGGTACTTAAGAGTATTGAAGGATTATCCGTTGGTATGAAAAAGGAAACTGATTTAGATGCCAGAGTTGTTCAGGCTTTACAGGAGCTTGACTCATTTTAGGATCAATACTGCTCCAATTTCTCCTTTTTTGTTCAAATCAATCTAATTTTTTTACAATGAGATCTCTTTAACTTTGAGGTATATTGCATGGACGAGTTATACTCTTCAGTTCCAGAAAAGGAAATAAACTCTAGAATTGATAGCTTAAGATCAAGAATGGCAGAAACAGATATTGACGGATTCTTACTATTCTCAACAGTTGAAACATTTTATTATTCGGGTATTGGATTAGATAGTGCGGTTTATATTCCTAAAGAAGAAGAACCAACACATTTAGTTAAAAGAAACATTGATTTAGCCCAAGAATTTTCAGCAATTCAAAATGTCCAGACTTTTGGTAGACTTTCTCAAATTTTTACTACGCTGAAAATTGAAGATCACTCAAAAATTGCAGTAGAATTAGATATTCTCCCATTCTCCTATGTCAAGTACCTCGAATCTACAAACAATAAAGTAGTTCTAATAGACGGGAGCTATGATCTTCGGAATCAACGTTCAGTTAAATCTAATTATGAAATATCTCAAATTTCTCAAGCTGCAGCACTTGTTGATTCATCATTCGATTATTGTACAGAGATAGCATCACCAGAAATGAGTGAAATTGATCTTGCAGCCAAACTTGATAGCTGGTTATTGAAGAATGGTCATCAAGGATATATCACCACACGAAATTTCAATTCTGCGCTGCTGAATTATTCTTACGTTATTGGAAAATCCTCATCAACTCTCAATATACACTTTACTCCAATTTCTGGTTGGGGTTTATCTTTAAAATATCCATATGGTCCTTCAACTAAAAAACTTGGAACCGATCCATTTTTTGTCGATACTTGTGGTAATAATAATGGTTATATTTCTGATACGACAAGAACTTTTGTGTTTGGGGGCTTTGACCCTGTTACAAAAGAAAAACTCGACTCTCTAATTGAGATTAAGAGCTTTCTAAAAAAGGTACTAAAACCCAAAGCAGATTTGGGGGTTATATATGCAGAATCGATGTCCTTAGCTAGAGAATTGGGAATTTATGATAATTTTATGGGAGACTCTCACGATAAAGTGGCTTTTCTGGGACATGGAGTAGGATTAGAGTTAGATGAGCTACCTATTCTTTACAGAAATGGTTCTAAGCTATTTGATGGAAATGTAATTGCATGTGAACCTAAGTATATTGAAGAAAGAAAACTACTTTTAGGTATTGAAGATACTTTCGCCATTAACGATTCAGGTAGTCGCCTTCTCTCAAAATCACCAGATTTTTTTGAAATCTAAGCAAGTGAGGTGTACGTGATGGGATTTTCCCCTAGTACCATAAAATCATTTTTATTTGATCTATACTTAAAACCTACTTTATTGGTTATTGCAATTTATCAAATAATTGTATCAGGTACTTTTACTGCTCAACAAATTTTACTAGCGGCCTATTTAGATGAATTAGGCTACATTGAAGATTTAGGCCTTATAAGTGGGTTAATACTTTCTGTTTTCTTTGTTTTTTGGTTCATTCTGGGGCCAATATGTGGATCATTAAGTGATCTGCATGGAAGGAAATTCTTAATGATAGGGGCTAATATCGTTAGCGGAATTAGTTTTTTTGGGTTGATAATCTCTCCACATCCGTTAGTACTATTCATAATGAATGCTGCGTTAGGTATAGGAGCCGCTTTGCGAATTGGATCGGTTATCGCTTTATGGGTTCAACATAGTCCACAAAATCGCATAGGTGAGTCAATGGCTTATGTGAACATTATGTTGGGTGTAGGAGGCATTAGCGCTACAGTATTAAGTTTTATATTGTGGCTAGAACTCAGAGAATATTCATTTGTTATTTTTGGGATTCTAATGTTATTATCAGCAATTCTGATTGTTCCAATTCCAGATCAAGGAGATTATACACCTTTTTCTTTGAGTAGGACTGTTAATAATTATAAGGATAAACTTCGGAGAAGAAAAACCGATAATTTTTACCTAACAAAACCTATTCTTCAGTTGAGTGTTCATTGGCTAGCGTTTTCAGCAATCGTTTCTTTTGGTACTTTTTTGATACCCGTGATTGATCGAGTTAATGCTGAACTACCTTCGAACTTAGAAATACCTCCCTCTATTGTAATTTTTCTTGGAATTGGAACTTTAATAGCAGTGTTGGGGGGATTGATATTCTGGGGGCGAATTTCGGATATTTGG
>JAEOSP010000196.1 GCA_016840305.1 Candidatus Hodarchaeota archaeon | reverse complement strand
AAGTTTCATTTATCAATCTGTAAAAAGTTGTAAAAACAACTTTTCAATTAACAACTGAATGGATGAATAATAAATGAGTGATGAGTTTAAAAAGGATGAAAAAGATAAGAAATCATATGATTCAGACAATGAGGGCAGTGATGAACTTAAAAATCTTTTTCGAGATTTGAGAAAAGAAATTCGCGACGAATTCCAAGATTTACGGGAAGAAATAGATCAAGTGAGGGATTCAAAACCCGAACGAAGGAAAAAATCCTATGAACGAAGACGAGCTAGAAGAAGAGAGAGAGATATGGCCTTTGATGGAAAACCTTTCAAAGATTGGGGAGAAAATATTGGATCCTCACTTGAACATTATATTGGGAGTATTCTTGAATCTGTTTGGGATTCAATTGATCAATCAGTAGGATCTCTATTTCAAACACCAACCTCATCACGTCAAGGAAGGGAAAAACGTTATAGAAGGCAAAAGATTACTTCAATCTCGGAAGAGGACATCGAAGATTTTTATATACGAGGAGCAGAATTATTGAGTGCTTTATCAGACCAAAAACGTTTACGAATGCTTAAAGAGCTTGAAAAAGAACCTTTAAGACAATCTGATTTGTCTGAAAAAACAGATATCAAAGGAGGAAACTTCAAACATCATATCTCCATATTAAGAGAAGAGGGATTAGTTCATCAAGAGGGAGTAAGAGAGAGATATATGTTAACTTTTGCAGGACGAGAAGCATTAAAACTCGCAGAATTTCTATATCAAAGAGCTAAAAAACCCACTGGAGTTCCAATTGTCATAGATGACAAGGATACTGAATCTGATTTCGATGAGGAGGAGTAATTAATTTGGTTTCGATTCGGTTAGAGCCTGAAATATATGAGTGGCAAGGAACTCCAGATATTTTAGTGCAAACTTATTTCAAAGTCAATAAAACTAGTTCTATATACATCAAAGAGTTAATTATTGATTCCAAACATAAAGGTGTAGTTTTAGTAGGAAAATTGGAAGTATTAGTCGATACAATAATCTATACCAAGTCTCAAGGAGCTTTTGGTGATACAGTTCAGTTTATAGGAGAAAATCTAGTCATTATCGGGCTTACACTTGAAAATCTTAAACAAAACATAAATTTAGTAACTTTAACTTCTGAAGAGACTTTGAAGGTGGAAAATGAGGCGTCTCAAATAATAAAAAAGGTAAAAACAAGATTAGGTGATGAATCGGCCAATATAAGCATCGATTCAGACTCCGATCCGAAATATATTATTTTTGGTCGAAAAAACTTCTTCTTAATCAGCTCAGAAGAAGAATTAGTCCTTATACATAAAAAACAAATCTCGGTTCGTAAAAAGGATTCAAGTCTTGTTCAGATAGATGCAAATACTGGAATCACTATTGTAGATGAAAATAAATGTTTCAATATTGGTGGCCCTAGAACAAAGCTAAATAACTCATTACTCGGTGAACTAGGAGTCAAAATATCATCAATAGTTCTTGATAATCTAATTTGGGAATAAAATTTCCCATCTTTTTCATTATTTTTGGTTTTAGTTTATAATTTTTACAAGTAGGTGGTGAAAAGGGGCCATTTTTAAACAATGATCCAAGCAAATATCAATAATCTTAGGATCTGTAAATTTATGAGGTCCAATAGATGAAGAAATTGCATACAATCCATTAAACCGAAGTAATCTAGCTCTTGGGTGAGATTTATCATGACTGTATTTGTCGAATAAATTTGCCAATGGTTTCTCGGGGAAATACTAGAAACTCATTCAGGTTTTTCATTGGTCTTCAAGAATAGTCGTTGATATTTTTTTTGCCATGTAACAATTGTGGGAGGCAATTAAAACAGGTCCAGCTTTTATTTTGTTTGTAAGAAATTGAAATTAGTGGTATTTTGTCTTCTGTTGTTTCACAACAGACACATTTTTCTATAGTTTGATTTTGAATTGTCATTGCTCTTCACTCTATTATTTTTATCGCTGATTCTAGTATTATCTATACAGTCTGTAAATTATTAAAGAAATATCGGTAGTCAACAACTTCAACTACGAAATAATTACTTGTGACTCAATCTTTGATAAGGTCATTAAATACGTAACTTATCGATTAACAGAATGAAATGGACTATCTTAGTTTGCATTCTTAGGTTGAAATCGATTGTACAATAGGTACTAATCTTTCTTTGGGGATCTTTCAAAGAAGTAAGAGAAATCAACCTGAATAATTACTCTAGCTAGTTCTGTCTTGCTAGAACGGGTATGTGATTCATCATGACCCTAGAAATTTAAACACCTTTTTTGTGTGATAAATTCAGTTAATAGGTTGATTTCGCAATTGGAATATGATCAATTTTTCAACAAGATTGTAAAAGATACTCCCATTTCAGGTATAAGGCAAGTAAATACTTGGAATTCTGAAATTCCATTTGAGGAACAAATATTTTTTAGTGTTGGACAACCTGATCTTATTACACCCATTTATATTAAAAATTCTGTTAAAGAAGCGTTAGATAAGAATATAACCAGATATACTCATATACTAGGGGAAGAATATCTAAGACAGGCTATAATTGAGTATGAGAGAGGTTTTAACAACACTTTTCTCTCACTAAATGAAATTTTGGTGACAAGTGGTGGACAAAGTGCCATATTTGCCACTTTACAGGCCATTTTATCCCCTGATGATAATATTATTGTACCATTTCCTAGTTACCCCTCATACATAAACGCAATTTTATACAATAGGGCAAATATAATACCAATTACAACTAAAGTGGAAGACAACTTTGATATACAGATTGAGAAACTACTAAGAATTCTTGAACAAAAACCCATCAAGGCTCTTCTCCTTATCAGTCCCGGGAATCCTACTGGAGCAATCATTCCAAAAAAGACGTTGCAGGAAATTGCTCGTTTAGCTGCAAAATTTAATTTTTTAATTATCTCAGATGAAATCTATCGGAATATTTTATTTGATAACAAGCCGTATACTTCTATTTCATCCTTCTCGGAAGCTTCTGACAGAACAATAATGATTCAGAGCTTTAGTAAATTCTTATCCATGTGTGGATTCCGAATAGGTTATATCTCCGCTCCAGAGTCTATCATTGAAAAAATCAAGATAGTTCATCATACGATGAATATATGTGCAAATAGTTTAGCGCAATATGCAGCATATAATGCATTAACTAATACAAAACAACTGAAAAAATCGATTAAAGACCTAGTAACTACATATCAAGAGCGGAGAGACTTAGCGTTGGAGATTCTTGCAGAATCCTCGATTTTAACTATTTCAAAACCAGCAGGGGCGTTTTATATTTTTCCTAAGATGGATGGATTTGATGCTTTAAAGTTCTGTAAATGGATGAAACTGAAATATGGAGTTGTTACTGTTCCAGGAGCTTTTTTTTCCATGAAAAACATGGAAGAGCATAATCAGTACTTCCGGATCTGTTTTACAACATCAATTGATAATTTAGCTAAAGGATTGAATAAAGCCTTACTTGCATTAGAAGTATATAGTAAGAAAGTCTAATTTGAGGTAACTTTTTGTCAGAAAATGAAAAAAAATGTTCTAAATGTGAGCAACCAGTATATGCAAGTTATAAGAATCGCTATTTCTGTGCAAAACATTTGGAAGAAGTCCTTAAGGAAGAAAAACAAAAAAATATTTCTTTGAATTAGCAAAGTTACGTGAACTACCACCTATTAAAATAGCAGCTTCCTACGAGGTCTCCAAACCCGTTATAACAGGATTTTTGGTTTTAATATGGCTGAAAAACTAATTAGATGATTAGTTTGAGAAAACAAATGTATATATATACAGTTGAAATGTATTATCAATATGTCCTCTCCCGATGATATTCTTTTTGAAATCCCTCACTATAGCCAATATAAAATCGTAGTCGCTGGTGATGCACTAGTCGGAAAAACGCAACTTGTTTCTGTTTTTACTAACCGAGAATTTGAACATAAACCAACAGCTGGAGCAGATATTACTTTTATTAAGCTTAGAAGCCCATCTGATGTTTCTAGTACAACTACTGCAATTTTTTGGGACTTATCAGGACAACCAGCATTTAACAAGGTACGCCCACTTTTTTACGAAGGAGCTCACGCAATTATTTACGTTTTTGATGTATCAAGGGAATCTACTGTAATTTCATTACCTAATTGGGTAAAAGAGATAAAAAAAGTACTCCCAAACTCACCTGCGGTATTAATCGGAAATAAAGTGGATCTCAAAGATGAACGGGAGGTTGGTGACGATATTGGTCAGAAATTTGCAGATAAAATGCATGCCCAGTACTTTCCATGCTCTGCTGTTGCTAATATAAACGTAGGTAATGCTTTTGCATCAGCAATTAGGCGAGCGGTATCTTATCGTGATTCTTTTCAATCATAGAAGAAAGGAAAGAATATTCATTGTAACGAGGAGAGGAGCTCTGCTACTCTATTGTTAACATCAGTTAATGAATTAGAAGAAATTAGATCAATATATGATATAATATTTCTTTCCTTATTATTCAAATATTTCCAGTTAGAGGGGTAAGGATCACAAATTATCCCTTCCAAGGCAAGATTTCTAGCCATTTTACTGATTTCCTTTATTGCAGGAAAATTCCCTTTTATCGATTCCCCCTTCACTTCTTCCATAATTAGTACTGGAAAATTTCGATTCAAAGTATCTATTTTAGCAATTCCTATGACCTTGGGAATTATAATCCTTATCACGCTCTTTGTAGATTTTTCAATGTTCTTTACAGCAATTAAAAAATCAGATATTGATAGATAGTGAAGGATCAATTGAAAGATTTCACGTGAGTAATATGGTTTAATCATAACACCATCTACCTTCGGAAATGTAAATCCCCATCCAAAAAGAACACTTGTCCCACCCGGATAGAGGCGTGTTCCATCCATCTTTTTACCTAGTTTGTTTTTTATCAGATTAATTTTATTTTGACTTAGAAATTCTCCTTTAGAGAAATTTACAACGCTAGAAACCAATTTCAGATTATTTTTAAGTAATGAATCTGAAATAAGGGATTTAAACTCAGGAAAGAGAGCATATGATAGAAGATTCATCGCTTCATCCTAGATCTGTATAGTTTTTTATTAGATAATTTCAATATCAGACCCAATCTGCAGAATCTATTTTAGTAGGTAGATATGTGCCAGTCATAAAACGCCAATTTTTACTCGCTAAAGCTTGAATTTCTGCTTTCTCACGTGTGGTTCTCATAATATTGATTTGTTTCTCCCACTCAGGCCTAGTTTTAACAAAATCTTCCTTTAATAAATCATCCGCTCTCTTCATATCGTTATCTGACATTTTAATAAGGACAGATTTTGGAATTTTATATTCCTCAATATCTGATGGTAATAAACCTAGCCATCGAATATCTGGAACAGCCAATTCCACACTTTCAAAAGAAAGAGCTTTACTACCTATCGAATATACACGGAGAATGTCTAAACCATATGGATCTGCATCCAAGAATCCAAGGATTGGGATATTCAGTTCCTGATGTATTCTTTTAATAAACATTCGCGTTGCCATATCAGGTTGTCCAGATGCTGTTACTAAAATACAAGGAATATAATTAAAAAACTTATCTTCTGCTAAATCCTGGAATACCGCATCCTTTTCAATCACCAATACAAATTCTGCATCGCTATCAAAATTCTCCACTTGATCAAGCATTGGAGTAATTGCATGACCTCCAAGTCCTTTGGTACAATCTATGAAATCCCCACCTTCAGAAAAAGCTAATTTGCCAATAACCTTTCCCTTAGCAGTCGCTATTACATTCATAGAGTTCCGTGAAACCCGCAGCAAGGCACCTAAATCTTCTATTAAACCATCAGATACTCTTTGATTACCAAATAAATTCACATCTCGATAAAAAAGATGTCTTTTTGTTGCATGTTTCTCTGTAGAAAGAATTTCGATTATATAACGCATTAATCCAGTTAGTTGAACTACACTCTGAACACTACTCAAATGGCGAAATTGCCTATCGACAACATTGCTACCCAAAAGAATCATCCTAGAATCTGTATCATATCCAACATTTTCTGAACTTCTTGAGGGAATCCGGAATGCAGCATTTTTTGGATTTTCAGCTATATCATTAAGAAATTCCAATGCAGCCTGCTGTATTCTGTATTTGGTTTCATTATTTGTAACATTATCAACTTTTAGTACAGAGACAGGAAGATCAAATTTTTCGTTGAGAATGTCTTCACGAATCTTTCTAACAGATTTCAGATCCACTTTCCTTCGTACTTGGATTACTACATCACCTTCATCCGTTAAATCCCATAATTTTGATAATGATTTGTTTGTAAGTTCCTCAAATTTTTTAGCTTTACTTAAACCGTACATCAGAAAGATTTTTTCGTTCTTTAGTCCAAGAAATGATTTTAACGAGGTTATTACCCCTTTTAAAGAATCTGACCTCTCCATTTTAACATTTATTACTTTATTAGTAAAAGAGTAATCTTCAAGGAAGATCGAATATTCTTTTATTGTAGACATCTTTTTTTTCTCCTTATTCTATACGTCTCATCCACCCATGTAGGAGTCTAATTGTCCCAAAACATCGGTTCTCCTTCTTAATCGAATATTAGATTTAATTTTCTTTATTTTTGCAGCAGATAATCCATGAACGTTTTTCAAAGATTCCTCAGGCCAGTATAAAAAGTCTATTATTCTATTAACACCCCTTTTAACTAATTCTTGGGCTGATGGAATTGGTAAATCTGCTAGTTTTACAATCGGTGTTTCTAAATCTGAGACACAAGCATTGATGAGTTTTTTAGGTACTGAATCGTCGGGGATTAATTCAGAATACCTTTTTCCATAGAAATAGAGATCCTCAACATTATCAATCCCGAATTCATGCAAAGGATCATAATACTTTTCTTCGATTCTTACGAAATTACGAATTGGTGTCCCTAAATTCTTCTTACGTTTCATCTCGGAAAGATTCATTTTTCTGTATTTGGAGATTTCATATCTCTTGATTTCTAATATTTCCGCGACTTCATCTTTGTCCCAGAATAGAAATTCTATTATTGAAGTTATTCCTGCGTTGAATAAAAGAGGAATCTTTGTAGGAAAATTTTGTTTTACCAAGGGTAAGACTGCAACAGGTTTTTCTAGAACTCTCTTCACTCTGTCGACAGCTGGAATAACTGATTTTGGACATCTATCAGGATCCAATCTAAAGTACAAATCAATTACATTATCTATACCAATTTCTTGTATTTTCAAAAGCTGACTAGGAGTGAATGCTCTTAAAGATGATAGTTTAACGCGAAATTCGGATTCAGTTTTTTTGTGAGTTATAATATTGACAAGATTTATTGAACTCCTTGCCATAGTATAAGTATCCTCACGAATTATCCCCATATCATCATCTAAATTAGAAAAATCAGTTTGGATCAACTGATAAACAGAAGTAATCCCATTAAAAGCCAATGGAACAACATAAGATGAAGGGATCAGAGAATAATATGCTAATGATGAATTAAGCGCATCTTTGAGAGAATTTAATCTTAATTTAAACCTATCTTCTGCTTGAATCGGTTCAATTTCAATAAATAACAAATCTTCTAGCGTTTTCACTCCATTTTTTGTGAGTTCCTCAAAGCTAATGTAACCTGATTCAACTACATCCGAAATTGATATTTCTGATTCAATTATTTCTCCAACAGATTCGAAATTGAAGTTCTGTTTCATATTAATAATTTTTTCATTACTCATTCCAAGTGCTGCAGCTAAACTATCGTTAGGTGAATAAAACCAACTTGCTAATGTAGTAATACTAAGGTGTGAAAGTTTTCTGAGTTTATCCATCGATAAATCTTCAGATAAACGATTTATTGGCCCTTCTAAAATTCTTAAACATTCGGAAACTCCTTCAAGTTTTTTATCTTCAGAGTCAAGTAAGATAAGTGATTGAACAGAAGTAATGTTCTTATCTGCTAATTTTCTAATGGTAGAAGAAGGTAGTAGGGTACCTGCTACTGATAATGGTACTGATTCCTCTTCCAGTTTATGTAACATTGATGAAAATGTAATCTCATTGAATACACTTCGGATCTTTGGGAAAGATACCGACAACATAGAAACAAGATTTTTCTGGGGGATTTTTATAAATTGACCCACTTGTAAAATGGAATTATCTTTTAAGATTGTTAACCATTCGATGGGGAATTCTGGTATGAAACTAATTGGTATACTGAGTAACTGATTTATTTCTCTAAAGTTTAGAGTTTTTAATTCCTCGATCAGCTCATTGGGTGATTTCTGAAGAATCGTCGTTAATCGTTGTGGATCTGCAGAGTATACCTCACGTAAAGTATTAATTTTCTTTTGTTTTAATAGTTTTACGTCTTCGTTGTCTGCACCAAGAATTAGGGTTAAGGGTATTGATAAAATAGCAAATACATCAATCCAGAGGTCAGTAGTAACACGAATTTTCTTCTCCTTTATCTTCTTTAGGAATAAAGTATCATCCTTATAAATAAGAAGATCATAGAGAAATTTAATATCCCTTTGTTTAATTAAATCAAAGTATTCAGTTGGAAAGAGAATGCTATCAACGCTCAGATTCTTTAACAAACTAATTATATCATTAATTTTGATAGATTCTTGAATCCTTTTAATTCTGTCGATTTCAATACCTGTTCTTCCATTTAGCTTCTCCAAAGAATCTATCAACAATTCTAGTATTGAGAAAATCTTAGCTTTCTTTAAGAGTTTCAGCTCTGCTACTGTCACTGTATCACTTATTTCAATTGGTAAATCTAGTACAATTCTAGCATCCTCGATAGTTTGCCATTCTATTTCGCTTTCTTCAATAGTTTTAGGAGTAACAACATAGTAGAGATCAGCTAAACTTTCTATCCCGTACTTGGCGAATTTTTTTACAGTATTTCTGTCAATTAAGGATATTTTTGTTAACGGAATCATTTTTTCTTCCTTTATAGTCTTGATATTTCCGAAATTTAGTTCTTGCTTCATTAAGTTGACAGTATCTATTTCCATTTCAAGGATATTCGTAAGTTGATCATCAGAGGCAGTTAAAAAGTCATAAATAGATATAATATTCTCGTCTGCTAATAAGCGATGTTGTTTTCTAGTCAAACTTTCAATAATTGATACAGATGTTTCAGTTGACTCTCTCATTCTAAATAAATTCACTTTTCTTCGTAAATTTTCAATATTTTCTTGAGGAGTCTCTAACATGTCTGATAATTACTTTTGAGAGGAAATCATAAAACGCAAAAAGGTATCTATTCGATTAGTAACAAGTTTTTCAATATATTTTGGCGCAATAATACCCTGAAGATAGGTTATAGGTAAATCAAGAGCTTCAACAGCTTTCTTAACGTACGTGAATTCTAGCTCGTCATCCTCATCCAACATATCTTCATTTACACTGAAATATAAATCCTCGACTGTTTCTATCCCATAATTAAGTAAAGTCGCAATAGTTTTACGATTATATCCAGCAATATGTTCCAATGGCATACCATGCTCTTTGATTGCCACTGCTTGTTTTAAATCATTAATATTCTTAACAGACATATTCAAAACAGATTTGAGCTCGGTAACTGGCCAGTAAATTAGCTTTATTATTTGATCAATCCCATTTATTGCCAATCGTTCAAGACCATCATGAGAAATTCTAATTTGTGTCGAATCAGAACTTCCTTGAAGTTGAATCATCGCTATAGGAGTTTCAAGAATTCGTTGGAATCTCTCGATTTTTTTCCATTTAACACCCATGATTCCGAAGGTAGGTTTTTCTGCGCAAAAGTATACACTCTCAACGGTTGAATAGCCGTGAGATTTTAATATTTTCATTTCAGATGCAGTAAAGACACCAAGGTCGATTAAGTTCATTCCTTCATTAAAAGTGGGAATTTCTTTTGTTAAACCCTCAATATATTCTACTTCTCTACCAACTATTGCAACAAGTTCATCAATATTCCATGAAATCAGATCAATAAAAGATTTAATTCCACTTTTCCTGAAACTTTCTATCCATTTCGGGCGAATATGGGGTAAACGTGTTATTGGAGTGTTAAAAACCTCGTTTAAAGCATTAATTTCCTTTTTGGACAATGAGAATATGTCAAAATTCCCACTATTATAAGGGAGATTGTAATAAATTTCTTGAACGGTTAACTCGGAGCTTAAGAACGTGCCCCACGATTTTCCTTTGAGATTATTTGTTAAAATTGTTACAGATCTGCTTTTTTCGGAGATTTTATCATTTATTTCTTGAAGAGAAATTCCGCTTTTTAGCCCTTCGATGGTTCGATAGGATATCCCAGCTTTTTTGTGTAAATCATAATCAGGCCAAATAAGAAAATCGATAATTTTGGATATGCCCAGATGGTGTAAAACCTTATAATATTTACTAGAAATAGGTAGATAGCATATTGGATAACTTAGTTGTGTTAAAAATGTCGACACTTCATCTGCTAAATCTTTTGGTTTTATTGTTTTCATAGAAGCAATAGAAATTAATTCCTCAAGACATAATATCGATAGTGATTCAAGTTTTTTGATAATTGATTTATCAAGAAGTGGGATAGGTGTACCATAAGTTCTTTTAATAGCCTGAAGAACAAGAGGATCCATACCATCAATTTTTCCTAATTCTTTCGTTGGAAAGCTAATGAAGTCGAAAATCGTTGTTATTCCGAGTTTTGACAACGCATTTTCCAAATCCAAATCGAGCCAGTAAGCCCTTTTAATTGGGATAGTATCAAAATTTTCATTGATTTCTGTAATTAATTCACCTTGTTTCTCTCGTATAAGGCTATCTACAAATCCTCGCACAATTTGTAGATCTTTTTCATTAGCTAGAAGAAAATCTATTAATCCTTGTACATTTATGCGATTTAGATCAGAGTACATTGATTCTTGTAGTTCAGGGACCTGCATTAATGATTCGGAGTCATTATAATCTGATAGAAGTTCACTAAGCTTAATTTTTGATTTAGAAATTAGATTATCATTAAGTTCTGGCAACTCTACTAATTTTTCAGTTGGAGTGTTAATAAAATCTTTAATTTTTGAGATCTTTCTTCCTCGTAATCTTGGAGTTACTCTGTAATCCATCCAATCAAAGGTTGATGCTCCAATTACCTTGTCTGGGTCAACATAGCCTGCTTTAACTCCCTCACGAATTTCTTCTTTTGCCTCTTCTATTAATCGAAGAGTCAATTTCGGTATTGCTGCTATTTTCTCTGGAAACGCGATAAGATAATCGAGTACATTGTTGATTTTTGCTGTTTTCAACCGTTTCTCTATATCCGTTGTTATCCAAGGTAGTACTTGCAGACCGAACGTATCTTCTGGAGTTGATTCAACTATGTTTGTTATTACTATTTGTTTTTGCTCAAAAATGAGCTTCTCAGGAAATAACTCAACTGCTCGTAATTGAGACACTGGAGTAGAGAAAAGATCAAACGTGTTTACAATCCATCGCTTATTTAATGCCTTATGAATAGTAGGGGCCTTATGATATTTTGCAAATTCCCTTTCAATGTCTCTAGTGAAAAATTCAAACTCACGAACATTTGGAGATCGATAAGATTGTTCCTGTTTCGTAACTGTTTCTCTTATTACACCATTAATTCTTTTTTCAGACATACCTGTGATTCTAGCTAACTCAGCAACGGGTGTGCGTAAAAACTGATAAATAGTTTGAATGTTATTCTCCACTAATTTTATGTAAATGTCCATTGGAAGCCATTCACCAATTGTAAATAACTTTGGACTAGGAGGGTATGCTCTTCTTACTAATCTCGGAATTGCAGAAGCTAATGCCTTTTCTAATTTTGAGATTTCTTCTGAGGAATCAAGTAAAAATGGTGAATGTTCATCTGCAAGAATATGCGATAAATTCTGTAAGACTTTTGGTGCTGCACTTTCAAAACGAGATTGCCTTTGCCTCTCTCTACGCTCTCGCTCAGCTCTACCTAGATGTTGGCCCAAATTTCTTGCTAATTTCTTTAGAACACGAAAAATTTCTTCTCTCAACTCGTCGACATCAGCGATATATTCTTTACTGGTTTCTGGAAATGGAATTTTTGATGAAACCACTGAAACGACGATTGCAACTGGTGCTTTGCTAATATTGATTTTGTAATTCTTCCAATTCATTTTTTGGACACATTTTGTTATGATATCATTCCCCGCGCCAAAAAGAAGTGGAATACGGTTTGCAAATCGATAAATCTTAGGGCTAGTTCCTCTTGCACCTTCTTCTCTAGATAGGTTTGGCCCTCCATAGGCTAAAGCAGCTTCAATTATGAATGGATGCCCGCTATGTGCTGATACATCACCAGCAGTTGCACGTACAAACTGAGGAGACAGTTCCTTACTAATTCCTTTCTGAAGCAATTCCCATCCAAGCGGAGAAAGCGAATCTCCGCTAGGCCGCCTGAAATTAAAGTATTTACGCTTTTCATCCTTTGCCTTATTCTTATCAGGCATTGTAAAACCTTCGTGTATAATTCTCCTGATAGCGCTGGCATCAAGTTTCTTAGGATCAGTATCAGGAGCGATTTTAACAAACTCAAGGAAGTCTAAAGCCGTTTTAGGTCCTATCCCTTGAAAATGTTCTTGAAGGAAGATTTCCATTGATTCGCTCCTTGTAACATTCAATTCACGTTTAAATTGAGTAATATCTGTACCCCAAGGATGAACCTTAGCAATTTGCGGATAGGGAGGCATCTCCTCCACAACGCGTTCTAGTACAATAGGTTCTGTCGTATCTGGATAAGTGATAAAGAAATTTGCATATGGAGTTATCATTGCTAGCTGAGAGAAATACTCATAGATATATCGTGATGCTAAATTCCAAGCACCTGTAAAAGTGACGGAAACCTCAGTTCCAGAACTTTCGATAGCTTCTGGTAAATTCTGAGGAATTTCTCTTTGAGCTAATATGATCGGTTCATTTTCAGCAAGATTTATCATTAATTCATAGTAGCTAGTAAAATCCTCGTCAATATATTTCGATTTTATAACTAAGGGCAAATCCACTGAAGACATTGCATTTAATAAAACCATTTTAGCTCCAAGTCCAAACCTACCTCGTGATTGTCGTGCTCCATAATTACTCCCAGTTAAAACACGACCAAAGAGTGGAGGAATAAATTCGGATTGAATCCCACTTCCATTATCTCTTACGGTTAATCTAAGAAAATCAAGTCTATCTGATGATTCAAAAGATCGGACATCGAGAAGTTTAGTTATCTCTTCCTTTGAAAGCTTTTGAATGGTTACATGAATTTCTGGTAGATGAGATCCAAGTCTTTCTGCTGCATCCAACCCATTTTCTACTAGCTCCCTTACACTAGTAAAAACAACCCTCATACTATTATCAAAACCCGCGATGGCTTTATTATCTTGAAAAAAGTCAGCTGCGGATCGTCGTACTACCTTTTCTGTCTTTCTTGCAGTCTTCTTAGTTTTTTTTGCAGGTTCTGTCATTTATTCATCAGACCCTTGGTTTGAAATTATTGCTATGGAGGATATTTTAACCCCAGTATCTTTTTCCAATCGCATTAGAGTGACACCTGAGGTCGCTCTTCCAATTGTTCTTATGTCCTTTATTGTAATCTGAATGATTTTGCCATCATTTGCAACCATGAGTAAATTATCCTCATCTCGGACGCTTTTTACTGCAATAACTTCTCCATTTCTTTCAGTTGTTTTAATATTAATAATTCCTTTACCATTCCTTCGAGTAATACGATATTTATCGAATTTAGACCGTTTACCAAATCCATTCTCACAAACAGTTAATAAAGTTTTATTTTCATCAACAATCGATAAATCAACGACATAATCATCTTTATTCAGACGAATCCCCATAACTCCTATGCTACTGCGCCCAACTACCCTTACATCGGACTCTTTAAACCGAATAGCTTTTCCTTTTCTTGTCGCAAGAATTATTTCTTTCAATCCATCTGTAATTTTAGCTCCGACAATCCTATCTCCTTCCCGTAATTTTTGAGCGATAATACCTGTCGTTCGAATATTTTCGTAATCTGTTAGGGGTGATTTCTTGATTAGCCCATTTTTTGTTGCTAATAATAAATACTGATCCTTTTCAAAATCTTTTATCGGAATAATAGTTACGATTCTATCTTCTTTTTCCATTTTAAGGAGATTAACGATATTAACTCCTTTTGTGACACGTTGCTTTGACATTGGAATTTGGTATCCTCTAACACGATAAACACGTCCTTGGATTGTAAGAAAAAGAACCGTATCGTGTGTAGATGCTACTACTAATTCCTGCAGAAAATCGTCCTTTGTAATCTCCATAGATTTGATTCCTTTCCCTCCTCTATGTTGTGCATTATAAACATCTGTAGAAATAGACTTAATATATCCATTCGATGTCAGTGTAATTACTATATCCTCTTTTGCAATGAAATCTTCCTCAGTTTTATCCGTCCAATCTTGAAATCCTTCTGAATCATCTAATAAGATTTCTGTGCGTCGAGAATCACCATATTTCTTCAGAATCTCATCAATTTCCGAAATTATTATTTCTGAAATTCTTTTCTCACTACCCAGGATTTCTTGAAAGGTTTGTATCGCTTTCACAATTTCTTCATACTCTTCAATTATTTTATCTCTATCAAATCGAGTTAAACTACGTAAAGGTAGTGCTAAGATATCTTTTGCTTGAATTTCTGAAAATGAGAACATTTGGATAAGAGTACTTTGAGCATCTGCTGCTGTATTTGAACCTCGAATTGTCTTTATCACTTCATCAAGATTATCTACCACAATTTTTCTTCCCTCTAATATATGAGCCCGTTCCTTAGCCTTTTTAAGTTCAAATTGTGTTCTCCGAACAACAATTTCTTGTCGGTGATTAATGAATTGAACAAGCAACTCTTTTAGATTCAGATTTTTTGGTCTAACTCTTGTTTCGTTACCAACCTTAGCATCTACGAGTACCATATTTTTTATAGAGTAGGATGTTTGCATGGGGGTGTATTTAAATAGAAGGTTAAGCGCTATTTCAAGAGTAGCGGTTTTCTTTAAGTTGATAACAATTCGAGTTCCCGTTGTAATATCTGATTCATTTTTAACAGTTCCTACATCTGGTAATTTCCCAATTTCCTTCATTCGCTCTATTATATCAATTAATCCTCTATGTTCAATGGTGTCCTGACGTTTTACTAAATAAGGAACTTCTGTAACTATAATACGAGTATTTTGTTTCTTTTCTTCCACTTCATATTTCGCACGGAGGACGACACTGCCAGATCCTGAATGGTATGCCCTCTTTATACCAGAAGTCCCAAAAATTACTCCTCCTGCAGGAAAATCTGGGCCTGGTATTATCTTCATTAAATCTGCTATACTCACCTCGGGATCATTAATTACCGCCTTAACTCCATTTAGCACTTCCGTCAAATTATGAGGTGGCATTGAAGTTGCCATTCCTACAGCAATGCCCATTACTCCATTTATAAGTAGATTAGGAATTCTAGCTGGAAGAATGACGGGTTCTTTATCTAATCCATCAAAATTGTCAACAAAATCAACGGTATCCTTTGATATGTCTTTCAATATTTCACTGGAGATTTGGGTCATTCTAGCTTCCGTATATCGTTGAGCAGCAGCAGGTTGTCCATCCATACTTCCGAAGTTTCCCTGCCCTTGGATGAGTGGATATCGAAGTGAAAAATCCTGTGCCATTCGAACTAAAGCGTCATAAACTGCAGTTTCTCCATGGGGATGATATTTACCATGGACTTCACCAATTGTTCTAGCACATTTTCTCTGAGGACGATTGTAAGCCAATCCTAGATTATGCATTGCCCATAAAATGCGTCTATGAACTGGTTTTAATCCATCACGAACATGGGGAAGTGCTCTACTTGTTATAACCGACATAGAATATTCTAGGTAGCTTTTGGCCATAGTTTTTTCAATAGGTGTAATTCGTATATTGCTACTCATTTTATCATTCCCTCAAGATCTATACGTCCAAGTTCTCCACTTCTAAGGCATGTTTTTCAATGAATTCACGCCTAGGTTTTACTTCCTCGCCCATTAAAGTAACAAACATTTTTTCAGCATCCAACAGATTTTTTCGAGTTACTTGTAACAATGTTCGCTTTTCTGGATCCATCACCGTTTCTCTTAGTTGGATCGGATTCATTTCCCCTAGACCCTTAAAACGGCTAATCTCTATTTTTCCACCCCCTTGAGCAACCACTTGCTCTCTTTCATCTTCTGAAAGGACATATACTTCTTTATTTCCTTTTTTAATGCGAAATAGAGGTGGTTGGCCGATGTAGAGGTATCCTTCGTCAATCAATTCTGGCATATATCTGAAAAAGAAAGTGAGAAGTAAGCAAACAATATGATGCCCATCAATATCTGCATCCATTAAGAGGACAATTTTGTGATACTTTACCTTGTCAATTTGAAAATTTTCTTTGTAACCTGCACCTATGGCTCTTATTATTTCGAGAATTTCTTTATTCTTCATCGCTTTCTCGAGTCTTGCTTTTTCTACGTTTATGACCTTCCCACGTAGAGGTAGAATAGCTTGAAATTCACTGAATCTTCCTTCAATAGCACTTCCACCCGCTGAATCTCCTTCAACAAGAAATAATTCACGCTTAGCTGGATCTGATACTGCACAATTAACGAGTTTTCCTGATCCTTTTGCTTGAGTTTTTCTAGCTGCTTCCCGAATTTGACTAAACTTAATACGAAGAGTTGCTGCTGCCTCGCATTTTTCCAGAATATTCTTTGCGCTATCTGGATGTTCATCCATAAAACGTAGTATATGTTCATATACACAGCTTTCTACAACTCCTTTAACCTCACTATTCCCTAATTTTGATTTTGTTTGGCCTTCAAACTGGGGGTTCATAATTTTTACTGATACAACTGCTACTAAGCCTTCACGAACATCATTACCAGTAAAGATGGATCTTTTCTCTTTTAACTCCTTTTTAAGGTGAGTATTCTTAATTAATTGATCATTCTTCAAAGCATAGGCATTCAGAGCTCGTGTTAGTCCTGATTTAAAACCAGATAGGTGAGTTCCTCCGTGACGGGTATTTATGTTGTTTGTAAACGTATTAATCAGGTCTCGCTCTGAACGATCGTAAACTAGTGCCACTTCTACTTGTATTTTATCTACACTTTCATCAAAATAAGGCATGTCATCGTGTATTCTGTTAGGTGCCAATTGTTCAACATAAGCTTTAATCCCACCATCAAAATGATATACCCACTTATTTTTTGGCTCTTCAACTATAATTTCTTCATTGATCGTTTCAATTGAGGCATCTACTAAGTTCTGATCTTGTTCAATCGAACTGGTACTTTCAGGTTGGTAATTCCTTTCATCTAGGAGTGTGATGGTCAGACCTTTATTTAGAAAAGCCAGTTCTCGTAAACGATTTCTTATGGTAACAACGTCTACCTGTGTAACTTCGAAAATTTCAGGATCAGGGATGAAGGTTATTAATGTACCACTAGGGGACTCCCACTCTTCCTCTACAGTAATAACTCCGTGAGAAATTGTTTCACCTCTAACATATTCTTGCATCTGAATCTTGTTATCTCGTTTAACCTTTACTTGCATCCAACTTGACAGTGCATTTACAACCGCTATACCTACTCCATGAAGTCCCCCACTAACTTTATAGGAAGAACTATCAAATTTCCCACCTGAATGCAAACGTGTTGTTACAAGTTCTAAGGAAGAAATATTGTAGTGGGGATGAATCTCGGTCGGTATACCCCTACCATTATCTTGGACAGAAATTGATTCCAAACCATGTTCCGTACGGCTCAAAATTACAGTAATTTGATCACAAACATCTGCCATGGCTTCATCTATGGAATTGTCTACAATTTCCCAAACTAGATGATGTAGTCCATTTTCATCAATACTCCCGATATACATCGCAGGGCGACGACGAACCGCTTCAAGTCCTTCTAGAACCTGTATACTACTTGCGTCATAAGCATTTGACAAAATCTAACACCGACATTCCCGAAAAATTAAAAAATACACCAAAATCGGTCGTATTATTTTTCTAAAGAGTACTAATTCAATTTCTCTTAATTATAAAAATGAGGAGCACACTTTTAAATGTTCTTATTAGAAAAATTATTGTTCTATATCGATTTACCCAATATAGATTATCACAAAAATCAATTTAATAAAAAAAAATTATGAATTTTTCATATAAATATTAGCTTTTTAGTTGATATGTTAATGTCCGTCCGTTATTCTATCGCATAAGGATTCATCCAGATTGGCTTTCTGTACGGCTTCACAAGTCTTTTTAATATCATATTCGATTCGAAAATTTAGTGCTTTAATACGCGTTTTAGTGACTTCTACAAGAGCATAGCTTGCTTTTGGATTATCATCACGAGGTTGTCCGACAGAACCAGGATTAATCACAATTTTATTGTTATCCTCATATTGAAAAGCCCAATGTGAATGTCCCATTGCAATAACATCCCATTGTTGAAGCCATTCATCTATTCGAACCTTCTGTTCCTCTAAAGGAGCGTTTAACCAATACGGGTAAAGAAAATATTCCCAGGTTTTGTCAGGAGTCCCGTGGACAAAAAGAATTTTCTTTCTACCTATTGTTATCTCCTTCTGCTTTGGTAATTTCCTCAAAAAATCATAATTTTCCGTATTATTGGTTTCTAGTATTTTATCACGTGTCCAAGTTAATGACCTTGCCGCAATATCATTAAATTTATTTAATACCTTATCAAAATTACGTGCAACAACACTAGCATCGTGATTTCCTTTAATTATAATATCACACATCTCTCGTACAATTTCAATACACTCATTAGGATGAGGATAGTATCCAACTATGTCTCCAAGGCATACGATGTGATCAAGATCAGGAATCGACTTAATATCCTTGACAACAGCATTAAGTGCCTCTAAATTACCGTGTATATCAGAAAAAATAGCAATTTTCAAAATATTTTTCTCTTTGGTAGTTTAGGCATATTAGGTTGATTTATTTCTCAAATTTGTAAGTAATTCTTCTTTTTGGGACTCCAATAATTGAATTTTATCATCTTTTGCTTTTAATTGTTCTGAAAGATTCTTTTTATCTAGAGCTAGAAGATCTACCTC
Organism: Candidatus Hodarchaeota archaeon; assembly: GCA_016840305.1. Next base: position 123 of record JAEOSP010000196.1, on the reverse strand, counting down.
TCTCTGGAGGGAAACAATTTGGTTTTCACTAGTTTGAGCCTTGGATTCGAATTCAACTTTCTGATTATTAAGTTTCTTCTGCAAATCAGATATCTGGTCATTTAAATTATCAAAATTTCGTTT
>JAEOSP010000195.1 GCA_016840305.1 Candidatus Hodarchaeota archaeon | reverse complement strand
TCTTATTCTTTGAGCAAAATTTTCAAACTCAGATTGTGAATGATCGTTAAAGTAATCATCATAAAGGGGGATTTTTAATTTTTGAAAATTCGTTAGCCAAATACCAGCAATTAAGGCAATTCCTCGGGTACCTGTAAGGGATTCTATATCATGAGATTTAACACCACCGCCAATAGTTCCAGCAGCAGCGCTTTTTTCTTTCTCCGATCGTAATGGTAAGTTAATAACAGTATTCATATTTGATATAATGGTATCATCTATGGGAGTATATTGTTGTGAAATTACTTGGAGCGCCAAATTAAACTTTCTTCCTTGTCGAGAAATATCTTTGAATACAGAACTATGTCTCATAATTTCGGATCGCAGAATGGTGGGAGCTTCTTCTATCGTAAAAATGATGATCGGCATATCTTTTACCTCCTTTAATTGATCAGATGATTTCATATAGATATCTGGTAAGATACCATGAGGGTTAGAATTACTAGCTTGAATATAATTAGATAAGAATGCTTCTGGAAGACTTTCATTAAGTCTTTCATGGAATGTGTTAAGATCATTTGACGATTTTAAGGATTTTCTAATTTCAAATAAAGTTCTTGCGAGTACACTATTAAAGAGGAATTGTTCCTTCTCTGAGATCAATGAAACATTAAAGATAATCACACTCCCATTTTCTAATTTTCTTACTATCTCAGATAATCGGCTATTCCCGCCATTTTGAAACATTTGGGAATTTTCTAGCCAGTATAATCTTCTTCTGAGTGCACTTAGCGTTGCCTCATGAGGAAGACCGGGAATCATATTTATTTGTTCTTGAGTTCCATGTAAAAGAAGATTGATATAGTTTGCTCGATCATGATTATATGCCGCATAGAGTGCAGCAGCTTGCAGATCATTAAAGTTACTGGTTGATAAAAGGTCTTGTGGCGTCAGCTCTTGGTAGTTAATCACACAAGACCGTGCTATTCGGTGAAGTTCGGGAGCTGCGACAGTTCCATGAGGAAAGAGATAAAACCAGTCTCCCATCAGATCTTCATTATATTCAACCGCTTCAGCTATATCTAAAACACCTCGTTCTTGACATCCTGTCGTGTATTCATCATGTACATCAATGGCTAACATTGAGACCATCTGAGTACTTTCCCCCAGTATCACTCTTGCATTATGTTGAAATAAGCCATCAATAAACACTTGATTAAGATTTGATTTTCCTTGGCCGGTTGCTCCTGCAATAAACATATGATACATCAAATATCTAAACGGAAAGTAGACATCAACTTGGTCTTCTGCTGCTAAAACACCCATATAGATCCCGTTAGGATCAAAGACAGCTCCTAAATAGTCCGCTTTATCTGACTGATCTTCAGAAATAGAGAGTGAATGGGGTTTGATAATGTCACGTTCCATGAGATCTTCTATAGTAAAGAACACATTAAGTGTATGGTCTTCTCTCTCCCCCGATTGCTTGTCAATTATCGAACAAATAATGGGTCTTCCTTGAGAGACATATTCTAATTCGGATTCTAATTCCATTTGAATATAATCTGTAAGACGAACATTTCGTAATTTTTGCCGGGTTAACACATAGTCTTGGATTGTTTGAGTACTAACAATTTGTACAATTAATATATAGCGCTTTTCTTCACTTTCAGATTCCAGTTTTATAAAACCGTGAAGACGAATGTATCTTTCGTAAAAAATCTCTATTGTACTTTCCAGGGGATTAATTCTTATTATCACAATTTATTACCCATATTTACTATTTTGTCTTATATTTATTATTTGTATTTAACTTCTATTTAAACTTTAAAATTGTATTCGTAATCAATACCACCATGGGATCTTCCCACTTTTATTAGGAGGCTTGATTCCTCTTCGAGCAAATCCTGAAATCCTATCACTAAAACTAATTGTTACAGGTAATTTAGGAGTCTTAGTAGTCCCGAAATGCATCATACGTAGAGCCATCACTGATACTATTGCGTCATTAAGGTTTACATTCTCCCCCAATATTCTGACTCTTAAAGGATTTGCGGTCTTGTTCCCCGTTACCTTATTATTTATAATAACCGCCTCTCGTTCACTCAAATAGAAGATTTGATTTCTTTCAGGATTAACATACTTGTTGTTAGAACCGCAAAAAAGACGAGGAACATTTCTTTTAATTACTTCTACGAACTGAAATTGTATATTATAATTTTTTCCGATTTCTTTCAAATCTTGGATTTCTGGACCTCTAAAAAAACCATCTCTATGGACCATTATAATTTTATTTTGAAACTCAGTTTTAGCAAAGATCTTCTCTAAGATAATCTTCGGGACTGTTTCTCCTTCAATCTTATCCTCATGGATTTCATAATTGACAAAAGTTCCATCTTTACCATAGAATCTTGCCATAGCTAAAAAGTTCTGAGTTCCCTTTAATCCAGTCTTCTTTTCTCTAGAAATGTCTATACCAACGAGGAAGTCAGTAAATTCAAGAGGATTGGCTAAAACATAAGGGATATTCCCTGTCTTAGCAATAATTCCTAGTACTACATTAGCTTGAGCATATTTTAGCTTAGAGACAATGGTGCTCTCAAATATAAACTGACTTTCTATAAATCCAAGAGTAAACAAAGACGACTTAAATAGTTCATAAATTTTATCTTTGTTGGGTTTTTCAGGTAAAATGGCAACAATTATATCAGAATCCTCTCTTGAAATAGTTTTAAGCTTTTCCTCAATGGATAGCCTGTCGACGTCTTTAATCATTATTTCGCTTGTTAATTGAGGTAAGAACCCTACGTTGCTTAATTGTTTCTTTAAATCTTTCCAAAAATCACTATATCTATCAAAGAGTGCAGCTATTATAAGACTGATTCGTATTGTCTTATTTTCTTCAAATTTTGATGATAATTGAAAAATTCCGTGTT
>JAEOSP010000194.1 GCA_016840305.1 Candidatus Hodarchaeota archaeon | reverse complement strand
TGATCTTATGTCTGTACGCTTTTTAGACTGCGGTCGATGGTTGATCATTAAAAGAGGATTCCCGTCACCAGGACGACCTTACGTTTGGTTTTTCAACCAATTAGTATGATTCTCACCATACTTTCCAGGCATGATATTGATAGTTGCCTGGTCGTTCCAGCTACGCTTAACTGACGTTTTACAGATTACGTTTCCTAACCGCTGGTTGGCTGTGAGGTGTGTGCTTATCGGTTTTTTTGTCTTCCGTTAACCACAGGAATCAACACCAATCGCTTTCTCACCGTTGCGCTGGTGTATATTTAATCACTATGGGATTACATTCTTTTCGTTTGAAAAAATGTGCCCAAATCTGCTAGGCTCATCCTGCTATATAAGATTAACCACTTCGCAAACCGTTGTTTTCGGTATTTACGAGGTATTTCTCTTATATCTTGCCTAATGGCCTTTTCTCTTGCAATTTGCAAGCAAAAAGAGCTTATTCTTTGGTGTTTTTTAAGCCTCTTGTCTTTGGTATTTTCAATGTGGGTGAAATTTCTTTTCCTTTGGTAATGGTTTCTTTTTTTCAAGCTATTTACTTATGAATAGCGGCTTATATTGATCTTAGCAGGATATTATTGGTTTTTTCACCGTTTTTCTATTCGTTTCTTTCTTTTTATGAGTACTACTAGTAGTGCTAACACCCCTATTTCAAATCCTGGTTCTGAGGTAGTAGTTGTCGTGGGAGGAATATGCTTAATTTGAGTAATGAAAATATCAGCTGCCCCATTCCAGCTTTTATTGATAGCATCTGTTGTTACTGGGTAATCATTTGATCGAGTTGATCCTACCATCATAACTGTTTCTGAAGAAAGCATTACCATTTCTCCTGCATCATGTCCATCTGCTGCTTCTATTTTTCCATGATCATCGGTACTACTTCCTCCTAGGTAGGTGGAGTATTTTAGCTCTGTCAGGTCAGGATTTAATCCTGCAATGAAATAATCCGTTGTTCCATCTAATGTACTATCATACGCATTTGCCGTTGTTGGAAAATTGGTTGATTTTGTATACCCTATGATATAGGGGTCTCCTTCTTTTGATAGCGTCAATCCACTGGCAAAATTTCTACTTGTCCCACTTAGAAAGCTTGATGCCAATAAAGTTGAACCATTTGCTGCTAATTTACTAATAAATACTTCAAATTCCGTATTATGATCATTTCTTAGTACTCCATCGGTTGTGGGAAAATTCGTTGATCCTGTTGACCCAGTTATATACAAGTCATCCTTTGTATCCACATGTATTCCAGCTAGTTGATCCCAATTAGTTCCACCTAGAAAGGTTGAGAATAGAAGAGTTGACCCGTTTTCTGCTATTTTCGTAATATAAAGGATAGATTCACTATACGTCTGATCATATGCCTCTGCGGTTATTGGAAAATCACTTGATTGTGTAGTTCCTCCAATAATCATATTTTTGTCACTATCTAGTGCTAATCCCATTCCGAACTCTTGTCCTGATCCTCCTAACAAAGTAGAATAGAGCAGCGTATCTCCCTCGGGATTAATTTTGCACAGAAAGACTTCTTGTACCTGAAAGGTGTCATTAATTGCATTTACGGTTACTGGAAAATCTGTTGACTTTGTTTGACCTGTAATATAAATAGTGTCTTCGTTATCCACCACCAATCTGTTATTCCCTAGATTCTGGTAATCTCGCTCTGATCCCCCTACATAGGTTGAGAATAGTAAGGTAGAGCCATTTTTAGCCAATTTTGTTATGAATAAATCCTGATTTCCATGATATGTCTCATTGATACTTCCGGTCGTTACTGGAAAGTCATCCGAGGAGGTTGCTCCATAAATCACTATATTGTCTTTACTATCTACTGCGATATCTAATGCCTGAAATGCAATTCCTGTCGAACCTATGTATGTATCACTTTCACTTCCCCCTAGATAAGTTGAAAATAATAGCTCTGTCCCATCATTCGACCATTTAGTTATGAAAACATCTGCTTCACCATTAAATGTTTGATCATAGGCGTTTTCTGTTGTTGGTAAGTCATTCGAGTAGGTTATCCCCGCAATAAGCATATTTCCCTGACTGTCTTGTACTATACACAGCCCATGGTCATTCTCTGTCCCTCCAAAATAGCTGGAATATAATAAAGCTACTTCTTCATTATTAATTTCTGACACTTCAGCTAGCGCTGGTGGTAAGGTCAGTAACGCTAGGGTAAAAAACCCTATTACGAGTATTATTCTTTGGATCTTCATCTTTGAATTCATTTCTAATCCCTTTTTTCCTCATTAGTAGTTTATTTTCACTTATTTTTTCCAATCAATTTATCTTTGTTCTTCACCTTAGTTTTGTTATTGTC
>JAEOSP010000193.1 GCA_016840305.1 Candidatus Hodarchaeota archaeon | reverse complement strand
TCACTTCCCAGATAGGCAAAATAAGGAAACCCTTGATTATCAAACCCTGCTTGATACTTTAAAAGAAAGTGGGTGGAATCAATCCAAAGCAGCTAGAAAGCTGGGAATCAATAGAATTACTATCTGGCGAAACATCAAAAAGTACCATATCGAAATACCTGCCGAATAGCCTTTCTTCTAATAATCCCACGGTCTTTATTATTGAAACACTAATGTTACATTTTAAAGCAACACAATAACTCCCTTAATTTCAATCAGTATTTTAGTAATAACCTAATAATTGTTACATGCAACATAAATTCTGTTTTTCAAGAGTCATGGGAAAGCTATATAACTATTTGATATTTAATTAAAAATATAAATTTAGCATTATGGCATCGGTCTTGCTATTTCAAAATTCAGTAACTTTATAGATCTGGTGAAATAAAAAACACTTGTTATACTATCTGCGAGGCGAAATATTGAGTTGTGATTTAGATAGGATTTTGCGTTATGAAAAATAATATTAAAAAAATTTTATTTATCAATTCATTTTTTGTCTTCAGCCAGACAATGTTCTTGCCGCTCTACGCAATTTATATTCAGAGAATTGATCAAGCGGTATTTCACGTTGGAGGTATTTGGAGTTGTTATATCTTAGCCTATGGTTTAATAACGTTCTTTGCCAGAAAGTATCTGAATAATACAGAATATTCTTCGAAATTTATGATTTTGAACTTTGGCATCAAAATAATTGGCTGGATAGGGTATATTTATGTATATGAATTATGGAGTCTTTACGCCATTCAAATATTATTTGCCATTGGCGAAGCAATTGGCACCCCTTCATATGACCTATTATATTCCATTAATTTAACAAAAGGAGATTATGCAACTGATTGGGGACTCGATAAATCAGTTAACGCTTTCATTACAGCAGCCGGTGCTTTTATAGGGGGATTCATTGTTCATTATTTCGGCTTTATTATTCTATTGATCATCATGATATTCTTATCAACTTGGAGTATTATATTAGGTTTAAAATTAAAAGATTCTTTAGTAAGGGTGAATATTACTAAGTCTACTTTCTAAACAACACTTTGGTTTTAAGAAGAAAAACCCTATAAATGGGGTTTATGATGAAAGGAGTTAATGATTGTGGCACAAAAATTTCACATAAAATGCGGAGAAATATGTCAAAGAAGGTTAAGAATTTCACTTTTTAGATTAATCTTTGTTGTTATAACAGAAGAATCTTTTCTATAAACAGCAAAATTGATAAAGGAAGGAAAGGGGAAATGGTAAAAAAAGTGATAGACAAAAATTTTGAAGAAGAAGTATTAAAATCGGACTTACCTGTTCTAGTGGATTTTTGGGCACCTTGGTGCGGACCGTGCGTTAAAATCTCTCCAGTGGTTGAGAAGCTATCTAAGAGTTATAGGGGTAAATTTAAATTCTGCAAGGTAAATGTTGATGAAGCCCAAATCACAGCTAGCAAATATGGCATTATGAGTATACCTACTTTGATGTTTTTCAAAAATCGAAAAGCGGTTGATAAAATTATTGGTGCAGTACCAGAATCATTAATTAAGACAAAGATTGATAAGCTTCTCTAAATAAGCAACGAGCACTGCAAGCAAAAAAGGTGAAGAAATGAGTGAAAAAAGTAGCGATAGCCAAGTATCTTTTGAAGGGTACAGCATTGTATCGTGTGGCACACTAAGCTTGGAATTGAACTATCTGAAAGCTAATGGTTTTCTCAATGTAGATAGAATTTTATACACTAAACCTGGTCTGCATGAGCATCCTATGGAATTAGCAAAACAACTTAAAAGACAGCTACGTCATGCCAAGAAATACTCTTCAAAAATAATAGTGGTGTATGGTAAACGATGCTACGTTGATTCAAGAGACTACCTTAAAACTATGGACATTTTGATCCAAGAAGAGGGTGACGGAATCTCAAGGATAGAAGCGGTAAATTGTGTTGATGCACTTACTGGCGGTGAAGAAAGAGAAAAAATAAGTCAGGGGATGAAGATATATTGGCTCACTCCTGGGTGGGTAAAATATTGGAAACAAATTTTTAAAGACTGGGATATCGGCTTGGCAAACGAGACTTTTCCTAAAAATGATAAAGCCATTGTGTTAGATGCTTTAAACTTTTTTGATGAAAGTTGTCAGAATAATCCTGAAAAAGTTCTGGAATTTTCTGACTGGATGAAGGTTCCCATTGAATCATATAAGATCTCCCTAAATAGATTGAAAAAGCTTCTCATAGAGCAAGTTTACCAAAGATTGCATGTGTGAACTATTTCCATAAAAGATTAGTTTTTATTTCACTATATAGGAGGACTAGCTATGAAAAAAGATCAAAAGAATGAGAAATCTAAACAACCCAGTCCAGAAGAAAGGGCAGCGAAGATGAAGCAGTCAGCAGATGATAGAATGTCCCATGTTAAATACAAATTTCTTGTGCTTAGTGGAAAAGGTGGGGTGGGGAAAAGTACGGTTGCTACCAATTTAGCGATTACCTTAGCCACTCAAGGGTATAATGTGGGATTGATGGATGCCGATATTCACGGGCCTAACATTCCCAAGATGCTAGGGATTGAGAATGAGCGTCCTTATACCACAGAACAAGGGTTAATCCCTATCAATGCCTTACATAATCTTAAGGTTATGTCTATCGCTTTCTTACTGCAGTCTAAAGATGATGCGGTCATCTGGCGTGGTCCCTTGAAACATCAAGTAATCGGTCAATTCTTAGGTGATGTGTACTGGGGTGATCTGGATTACTTAATAGTTGATCTCCCGCCTGGGACAGGTGACGAAGCATTAAGTGTTGCTAATCTTATCAAAGGCGTCGATGGGGCAATTATTGTCACTACCACTCAAGGTGTAGCGTTACTGGACAGTAGAAAGGCAATCACTTTTGCAAGGCAGTTGAAACTACCACTGGTGGGAATTGTGGAAAACATGAGTGGATTTAAATGTCCGCATTGTCATAAGCCTATTGATCTTTTTAAAAAGGGGGGCGGTGAAAAAGCGGCCAGGGAAATGCTGGTTCCTTTCTTGGGAAGAATTCCTATTGAACCCGAGATTGTCAAGAGAGGAGATAGCGGCGTTCCCCTCACTGCTTCTACTGAATGCCCAGAGATTACCCAAGCATTTGAAGAGATCTGTAAGAAATGGCAAGCACTGTTGGAAGGAAGATCAAAAGATCATGATAAGCAGAGTGCATAATATCATAAATCGGTAAAGGAGATATTGAAGAGTGAAGAAGATACCTCCATAATTACAAAAATGTAGCCAAAAAGAAATACAAAAATAATAGACCCAAGTAAAGTTAACCAAGTTTTTTTGAACTAAAACGTATTCCTTAAAAGTGGCAAGAAAGAGTACATATGTTAAAAAGAAAAATTTTATGTTTTAGGAGATTTTTTAATAATGCTCAATTTGGAAGATTATAGGGAAATCGTAGGCGATAAGGTTATAGTTGAGATACATAGGAAGGCAAGAAGGCTTTACAGGAAGCATATTTTACATATAAATTCAACCTACCAAGGTGGGGGTGTAGCAGAGATTTTAAACAGTCTCGTACCAATTATGAACGATATAGGGATTAATGCAGGGTGGAGAATATTACATGGTAATCCTGACTTTTTTGCCATAACCAAGAAGTTTCACAATGCACTTCAAGGCGAGCCAATCCGCTTTACTGAAATGAAAAAGCAATTATATATCCAAGCAAATAAAGATTTCTCTTCCTATACGCACATAGATCATGATTGTGTTATCATCCACGATCCACAACCTCTTCCCCTTATAAAATTTTACAGAAAGAGACAGCCTTGGATATGGAGATGCCATATAGATATGTCAAACCCTAATGAAAAGTTATGGGAATTCTTTACTACATTCATACTGAGGCATGACATGATTATTCTATCAAGCGAGGAATACAGAAAAAACGATTTTCCAGTAGAACAAAGAATTATTTACCCCGCTATTGATCCTCTCAGTCCAAAGAATATGGATATTTCTGATAAAGATATTTCAAAGTATCTTAAGAAGTTTGGTATAAGCACGGATAAACCTCTTATAACCCAAGTGTCAAGATTTGACAAATGGAAAG
>JAEOSP010000192.1 GCA_016840305.1 Candidatus Hodarchaeota archaeon | reverse complement strand
TGTGCAAAAAGAGAACTTTTTGAAGAAACAGGATACATTCCTGCTCTTATACTCCCACTTAACATTCCTCATGAATTATACACAGAAAATGAAGAAGATGAAGGTGAGAAAACTCCTCCTCAACTTCAAGAAGAACTAAAAGAGATTACATTTCATAATTTCATAGCTCGTATTGATCAACCTCAAGACCCAGTGTTGAATCCTGCTGAGCACACAGATTGGAAATGGTGTAGCTTTGAAATTGCTTATAAAATAATAAAGTGGGCTGTGGAAAAAAAACTGTTAAGGTTTGTCAATAATCACCTTATTAGAATTCTTATCACTAATAGATAAAAATGAAGACGACCAAAAATAAAGTAAATTTGGTAAAAATTTTTGGCACCCTCAATTCCATATATTCTTCGTGGATAGTTAGCAGCTAAGAATGCGTCCAATTGATCATGAATAGATTGATTGAGTGAATAGGAACTAATACGTATTTGTTTCTTCTCACTTAAGATTCTTGGGTCACGTTCTGATTTAAGAGGTCATGATTCTCCAGTCTGATAATCCTCTCTAACGGGGTAAAAAACATCTACTACGTAACAATCAGTAATAGCATTCCCAGAATGTTGAACTTCCGAAGGAATAAGAGCAATACCTCCAGTTGTCAGTTTCTTAGTCCTACCATCAATAACAAATTCGAATTCTCCCTTAATTATATTTGTTATCTGTTCATGAGGATGAGAGTGTTTTTGAAGACTTGATCCTGCAGTAATTGACCAGTGTACTACTGTAAGATTTTTAGAATGAATAAATCTTCCTTTAAAACCAGGAAATAATTCTTTTTCTTCAATATCGTCCATGTTGATCATTAACATCGTTTATACCTCAATCCATTCCATCTTAAATTGTAATCTTCATTTAACAATCAGGTTTAATTAAACGGGTCTCGATTCTCACGTTCAAAATCAGCACAGGAAGCACATAAGTCAATGATATCGAAACTTTGGCAGAGACAGCAAAGATTGTCGGCAAGCTGACTACAGGTGCCCTGACACTCAGAACAATTCATGGTGAATAAAGGGACATACACCCATAAGATCTTTGTGAAAGAAGAAACTCTTTTGAAAAATGAATTGAGAACAACAAAATCATGAATTGGGAGGAATTGGATAAATATCTAGTGGAGATTTTCCATACAAAAAAGGAAAAGGAGCCGATTATACAAACAGAGGAAACAATTAGTCAAACAATAGCATCGGAAGAATTTTCGTTATGGTTAGACGATTTTATGGTAGAGATGGATAGGTTTGATGAATTATCAGAAACAAGATTAACCTGTATTTTCTGTAAGTGCAGGATAAACGATGATAGATTTGTGATAATGCAGAATCCAAAATTCCCTAACGATACAAGTAAACAGATTTATTTTCATTCCAAGGGCGGGTGCAATCCAAGATATAGGTACATCAAAGAAGCAAGAGAGCTGTGGTTGTTTAGATATAAGAATAGGAATAATCATAAAACGTGGAATTAGTAAAAAACCAAGTATAGAGCATAATAAAGATGAGAGTTTTAATAAATGACAAAAAATATGTCTGTGCAAGTTGCACGCAAAAAAATGCCGATAACAATAACAAGTATACCTTTTATACTATTCGAAGGGCCAAAAATAGAGTAAATTTGGTAGAACTTAATTCTCTGAAGTTTTTAGAAATAAAAGACTACCTTAAATTGGATAATTGGGCGAGTAACGGTATAAGGATACTTATATAATATTCTTTTAAAAGGGGTTTATAAAGATAGTTAGTCTTTTAAACCAAGAATTTTCATACTTTGTTATGGAAGAATTCTTGGGATACTATAAACGGTCTACTGGAGAAGAAAGAAATGGGATTTCCAATCAAAATACCTGATGAATCGTCTCAATTTGATACTGGAAAATCATCTGACAGTGATTCTAAGGAATATGAAAATCTTTGGTTTTCTGGCACATTAATGCGCACTAATTCATCTCATAGCAAATATTTCTATCGGCTAACTCACATTCACAATCGGATTGTTGCGCAAGAAACTGGTAATGATAGTCGATTCAATGCTAATACAGAAATTTCTCGAAGATTAGCAGAGTTCTTTCCATTAAAGTGGTTAATTGAAATTACAGTCATTTTTAGAGATACAGATCCCTCTAAATTAACTTTCAAATGTCAAATGGATCGTGTTCTAGCCTATCTTGCGTATATTGAACTGATTCTTGTTTTTCGAGGATTAACACTTTTAGATTCAACTTTAGAAGAGATTAATAACAGTCTTTCTTTGGAAAGAAAGAAGATATCCAAAGATCAAATACGTTCGATGAAAATGAAGTTACTCAATATATATCCAGAATTAAAAGAAAAGTACGTTAAAATATCATCTCTTAATCCTAGAAAAGTCATGTTTGGCACAGTTATCCGAATTATGAACAATGAATTATGTTTCGATGCATGTACCAGAGAAGAGATATTCAAGATTAAACATAAATCATTAGATTACTGTAAATTACTATCTAATACTGATCGAGTTCGACGTATTAAAAGACCTGAAACTTGGGCTCGTGCGATTTGTTTGAAAGCATTCCGCGATACTATATCCAATTATTCTTGTATGATATTTCCTAATCTGAGTAAAGAAGAATTTAAGGTTATCGAAAATAAACGATGGCAGCTTGATAAACTGCTTCAAGTTTAGAAATTTCAGCTCCTCAACCATTCAATTTATGTGGTATAAGGATTATTCCAGAGGTATTTTCAAATCCTTCAGAACCTTCTATGGCGTTATTTCCCAAATAATAGGTTTTATTAATAATTGTTTGCCAACCAAAAAGCTCACCTTTAGAAACTTGCCAAGATATGTCATCTCGGATAATAAATTGCTTCAATTTCTTGACTGCAAAGAAATTATTGTAGAGAACGTTTTCTCCATTGTGATAAGTATTATATGCTTGAGAGTTGCCATAAGATATAGTAAGAAAATTAAACCCCTCTATTGAATGATCAGATCCGCCAATGTAGATTTCACCTAGATCTAACCAAGAATAACCTGATCCATTGATCTGATCTCCAACTATCAGGTTTCCATAGACAATGGGAAGATTAAAATAATCATCGACCCCAGAAAATAGCATACTGTCGTTTGGATGGCCCCAAGAATAATGAACTGATGATGCAACCCATTCCCCAATACTATTCTGTTTTACTAGTTGATATTCATAAAGGGCAATTACATAAAAATGGTGAATTATGGCAACATCGTTCTTCAGATGGGAAAATTTGTTATAGATTACCATATGTGATCCTGTCATTCCACCTTGAAAATCATCAAAAAATCCAAATTGTGTATATCCCCAAATCTCTGTAGAAATTCCATCTTGCAGATTATCCCTTTCAAAATTATGGAATTTGCTTTTATTAAAAGAATTAGGAAAAGAAAAACTTGGATTTCGATAAAAACGTGATTCCTTATCTGTTGACACTAAATTCCTGATAGATAACACTCCGATGGAACTTACAATTATTATAACAACTAACAAGCTAGTTATTTCTTTTCGATATTTCTCAAAGATCAGTCGTAATTCCAATTTGATCCCTCGCTTTTTTTTCGAATATGTGATTTCAACCTTATATGGATTGTGACTTGAGAATGAAAAATAAACTGCTTATCAAGGGAACTCATTTCTTACTGAGTCCTTTCTCAATACCATTGACTTTGTCAAGATTCAGTGACTAATATTTCTTCTGAAGCTCACTAACAAATTAAATAAATGTGGAAGAAGTAAAGGCGAACGTCACTGAATAAAAAATTAATAGTAAATAATGCTGTTAACGAATATTTTGTTCAATCTAATTCCAAATGAAGCTGAAATAAATGTCTAGAATCAATCAAGAGATATTTGAAAGATACACAATTGGTCTCACTGCTATTGTTGTGGGTGTTGCTATTGCTATTATATCTATTTTTGGACCTTTAGGTCTTGATATTATACAGTATGCGAGCTCTGAATCTGCGATTACACAGGGAATGGGACAAGATCTAGTAAATCTAGTACTAATAACACCATTATGTTTAATTGGGGGATTTTTTTACATTGTAAAACGAGAGAATGCGAAATATCTGTTGATTCTAGTTCCTCTCTATTCTCTTCTATATACTGGTCTTGCTTACGGTCTTTTTCCAGAATGGAGTCATCCAACATACACAGGTAATAGTGAACAGTATTCAATCTTATTTTACATCGTTATAATAGGTAGTTTGTTGCTTTTAATTTCAACTCTATCTATGTTCTCTCCTGAAGATGCTCCTGATTTCAATAAAAGGAATTTAAACATCTATATAGTAGTTATGACCATTTTCTTAGTCCTCTTTGCGTTCATGTGGATTGGTGAATATTTAGAAGTATTAACAACTGGGGATACTTCCACTGGATCTTATTCAGAAGCACCAACTATTTTTTGGGTTATTAGGTATTTCGATCTTGGAATTACCATTCCTTTAGGATTTATTGGATTATATCTTCTGTATACTAGAACTGAACAAGCTTACCCTATTATGTTGTTATTCTTTGGATTTTTTGTCACAATAAGTACAGCTGTTGTTGGAATGGCAATTGTTATGCTATTGAAAAATGATCCTAATTTCCAACCTGGAGGTTTAGTAATATTCCCAATCTTATCTATCCTAGCTTGGGTTGGCTTGCTCTATTTAGTCAAAGATAAATTGCCTTGGCGAAAATCATGATTTTCGTCACCTTATATTTTTTCATCTAACTTTTAAATCATAGATGAAGGCTAGATATATTACTTCTTTTTTACATCCATTTCGAGAGTAATTGTTAAAGAAGTGGAATAAATGAAATCATTGAAACATTTTCCAGTTATTGTTAAATTTCCTATTGCTTGGGGTGATATGGATGCATTGAGACACGTTAATAATATCAGATTCTTTAAATATTTTGAATCGGCTAGAATTAAGTTTTTTGAAGAGATAGGACTGGCGGATATTATGCACAATTCAGCGATTGGGCCTATTTTAGCCAATACTTCAGCTAAATTCATTGAACCAATATTTTATCCAGATACAATATCTATTGGTACAAGAATAACAGATCTTGACGAGAAAAAGTTCACAATGGATTATATTATAGAAAGTGAGAAAGTCGGCACAGCTGCAATAGGAGAAGCTCTTATTGTCATATTGGATTATGAGAGTTCACAGAAGGTACCCTTACCATTAACTGTACGGAAGAGAATTCTACAACTACAACCTGAGCTGAAGTAATCTGAAGAAGAGGATACAAACTCCTAAAAGTACGAAAGCAAGTCCCTAGGAGGGACCATTTTTTTCTTCAGTTTTACTAAATTCAATGGTTGCTCTTCAGATTTGATAATATCATTAGCTGATAGCGTTATCATCGTTCCATGTCTATCACGTCGGCATATGTATGTATTAAAAGGCAATTCTTCCTGATCCTTTCCCCAACATGCTAATTCATTCTTCACTACTGATGGTGAGTTGCATTCTCCACTGAGATGGGCTAAAAACATTGCTATAACACCATCATTCTTTAGTTGGTCAAATAATTTGATTGTCTGACTATTCGCAAGATGAGTTTTCCTAATTCGTTGTTTCAGTTGTTTTGGTCTGTTAGAATTATAAAGCGATTGAATATCATGATTCATCTCTATTAATACTATGGAGCTTTTCTTCATCGCTTCTAGTTGAGCTGGAAGTATTTCTCCTGTATCAGTAATTATAGAGATACCAATATCTCTCACTTTAATATAAAAAGCATTAGCACCAATTATATCATGTACCGTAGGAATAGATTTGATAGAAAATGGGCCTACCTCCATTGGTGAATTTTTCTTCAGAATAGTAGCTTCTTCACTAATTTCTTCCCAGCGAGAATCATATTCTTTAAAGCGCAAAAAAATCTCTTGAGTACCACGGCTGCATATAACAGGAGTTCTATAATTATCTTTGATTACAGGAAGACCATTACAATGATCACCGTGGGCATGACTTATTAAAATTCCTTGAATTGAAGATTTTGGAATCTTTGCTTTATTTAGAAGATTAGTTATTCTTGAGTTACTAATACCCCCTTCAATAAGTAGTGATCCCTCAGGAGTGTGGAGAACTGAACAATTTCCATTACTTCCTGAGGCTAAGACTTGAAATTTGATAGTCATTTAATCACTTACTATTGTTACTTGAATTGTTCAACCCCCCATTGTCATTAACCTAGAAATTCTACGATAGCTTGATTAAAAGCGGTAGTATTTTCAAGATTGGTGACATGACCAGCATTCGGGATCGTTAGAACTTTACAATCAGGAATTAAACTCTCCATTTTTTCTGCATGTTTGAATATTGATTTTGGTTCATGTTCTCCATTAATTATTAACGTTGTAACATTAATTTGATCGAGTTTCTGAAGAGAAAAGTCATATAATGAACCAAATATTTTCAAATATTCCTTTTTATTTATTTCAAGCATTTTCTCTTTTTCATATTCAATTATTTCTTTATTTCCTAACCACTCTTTACTCCTAGTCTTTTCTGCTAGCCAAAATTGAAACTTAATCATGTTCTTAATACCCATCATTCTTAATGATAGTAGCATTAACCACTTAGGTCCAACAAAATACCGCATAATATAATCCCATCTTGTGAGCGTGATAGTTGCAGCAGTATCAGCAAGAATAAGATTAGAATATCGATTAGGATAGCGTGAAGCAAAAGATTGGACTACCATCCCACCTAGGCTTAAACCACAGATTATAGGTTTTTCAAGATTCAGTTTATCTAAGAATTCCTTTAAATCATCAGCATATAGGGTGACGGAATATTTTTTTCGATCAGTAACCCCAGTTTTGCCATGACCTCTAATATCATAAGTGATGACACGATAAGATTGAGAGAAATATTCAACTTGAGGATGCCACATACTGGAATCAACAAAGGCTCCGTGGACAAATACAAAAGGTTTTCCAGATCCTTGTTCATCATACCAGATTTTATGGTTATTAACGGTAATATAAGGCATTTTATTCATCACATACTATCTACAAAATCATCTTGATGGAAATATTCGTATTCATTATGGGATATTTGCTCATTAATAATGTTTCAACAGTTTTCATTCAACTAAAAAAACTGTTCCTGAAATCAATAATAGATCAATTGTAATATCGAACTTAGCACATATCAATAATGATTTCGTGGTCTAGAAATGAGTTTACTAAATCTAAAGAGAAGAATCTGTTACTTCTTAATCTTTTCAACACTTTTTGTCGTTATAGTGTCCAATTCTACTGGGAAGGAAAACCTTGAACCAGTAATGGAATCAATAATTGATTTTGAGGTACCTTTTAAAATTACTGATAGTATTAACAATACTATATTTGGAGATGTCAGTTTAAGTCCAGATTATCCAAATACAAATCAATCGGTGGAAATTAATTCATTAATTTCAGATCCAGACGGTATACAAAATGCTACCCTCTATTGGAGATATATTACACTCAATAATACTCTCTTCAATACTTCAATGGTTATAGATCCAAGCGCTCACGTCATCTATGAAACGGATTATCCTTTTACTAGGACAGGCTACCTTACAGAAACAGGAATAGAAACAATAACACCAACTGATTGGATGTTCGGGGAATTTGAATATGAAGGATCGATTGGAGAAGTTTTTTCTGAAATTGATTTTACACTAGTGAGAACAGGTGGTGGTGGAAATCGAAATTTTCTTACTTACTATCGTGTTGAAGCCAAAAACATCACAAGTAATGAATGGGAATTAAGAAGTGAGGTAGGTGTAGAAAAAGCTGGAATAACGGAAATTGCAGGTTATCCCCCGAGTTACACAAGCACGGAATCAGTTTATGGATATCGTGTATATTCAATAACGTATATTGGAACACATAATACGATACAACCACCAAAATTCGAGCATCTTTACTTGTATAGAAACGAATTTTCAGGGGATATCCCAGGTCTTAGTGAACCATCCTTTGTTACATATCACATCCAAACTTATGATGAGTTGAATAATTCAGTTACCTCTAAGAATTCGACCTTTCTTCTCGATTGGACACCTGAGATAATTGTTTATGATGTACCACCAGTAATGAAAGGTAGTGATGATTTCATCCTCAATGTTTCTGTTTCAGATGTTGATGGACTATCAACTATTAATGTAACAAGTGTTTCAGCTTATTATAAGATTGGAGATGAGGCTAATTGGTCCTTTCTTTCATTGGATCACTTTGGAGATTTTGCTAATAATGCTTTATTTAACGGAACAATTACAGGGAGCATCTTAGAGAATCAAGAAACATCCTTATTTCTTATGATAAATGCTTCTGATGAGGTAGATGGTCAAAAGGGTAGGGAAGGTACATCAGGGGTTATAGAAATTATTCTAGATAGTCTCAATCCAGAACTAATTGATTTAACACTGTCTAGTGACACAGCAGTCATAGATACCGAGTATATAACTACTATTTCTTCCACGGTGAATATTACGGCAATTTTTGAAGACCCTTCAGGTATAAGTGCAGTAACTCTATTCTATTCACCCATTACGAACGTAAATTATTCTAAACATGCAATGACTAATATTACTGATATTTCCTCTTCAATAGACACATCAACATTTTTAATTAGTTTACCACCAACAAATGAAACTGGGTCAATTGCTTTCTTTTTTGAAACAGTAGATTATATTGGAAATAAGGGAAATTCGTCTATCAGCTATTACTATACTGATGGTTCACCGCCAGAGATAGATGATATACTGATCTATCCTCCTTATATTACCAACATCACTGAAGTTTCAATTTACTTCAATGTTTCTGATTATACTGGAGTTCGACAATCAGTTCTATGGTATTCGTATGATTCAGGTCAAACATGGACAAACACTGTTAGTAATCCGATTAATTACACCAATGAGATTGATTATAGTGAAGAATTCAATCAAACGGAGTTGCCCTTCTTGATAAAAGATGCTGCAACATCTCAAATGTCCTTAGATGTTTCTAGAAGAGGCGGTGTAGATACAGCAACTCTAACTGTCGAGTTTAAGCATGATAAAAGTACAGATCTGCGAATATGGTTGTGTGTAAATTCACATCCCCAATTCTTAATATTTGATAGGGAAGTTAAGGATTATAGTGTAACGTTAATAATTGATTTGTTGGATTTAGGATTGACTCAAAGTGACTTTGATGATGCCACTTTCACTTTACTCTTTCAAGATTTTTTATTGGAGTATTCAGGATTTTTAACATCATTTACTGTCAAACTAGAGCATTTTTCCGTACCAACTGGTTATTCATATGCTGCAACCATTCCTGCTTCTATTATAGACAGTCAAGTTCAATTTTATATTACATTAACAGATACATTCTGGAACGATATTAATTCAACTGCATACTCTTACTATTCAGACGGAATCATTCCTGTTATTGATGTAAATGAACAACTATCACCAGTGGATCTTGATGGCAATAATTTCATCACGATATCAGCTTCTGTAACTGATCAAAATGGAATTTTAGGAACAGAAATCTATTATAAATTTTCAGATACGGATGAATGGACTATTAATACAATGATTCAGAGTGAAATAAGTAATAGTTATTATTTCAACGTACCAATTGATGTGAATAGTGGAGTTCTACAGTATTACTTGAAAGCTTATGATAATTCAGGACTATTTGCCGAATCGGAAGGAATTAGCTTTACATTTCAAAATGGACTAGGTCCCATAACATCTTTTGTAGATTTACCATTTCCAGATCCTCTTGATTTAGAAACTGAGGATACTCTAATGATTCAAGCTAATGTTTCAGATATTGACGGTACAGTTTCAGAAGTAACAATCTTTTACAAGTTTAGCTCTTCTGCTGAGTGGAATACTTCAATCATGTCTTACAGTGTTGAATCGGGATGTTATAATTTTAATATCAATATTAAAACCCAAAATGGAACATTATTCCTCAAGATTGAAGCTTCTGATAATTTAGGCTTAACTACAACGACAGATGAAATAAATATAAA
This sequence comes from Candidatus Hodarchaeota archaeon, assembly GCA_016840305.1. The sequence goes on along the minus strand of JAEOSP010000192.1, from coordinate 10,751 downwards.
TTACATAAACGGACCAAAAGATGAAGCTAAAACAACAGGAGCAATTGATCCAATAGTTGTTATAATCGCTGTAGGATCAGTGATTTCAGTTGGTACAGTAAGTGGTCTTATTTTAAAGAATAAGCGAAATGTAAAAAGAGGGACTCAACCTCCCACTTCAGATTTACCATCTCCTCCTGAATCTCAAGGACCTCCTGAGTGAAACCGGAGGTAAATCCTCATCTTTTTTTTTTCTAATCCAAATGAAGATGCAATTCAATTCTTAGTGCGGTCGAAATCTCGAAGAAAAAGAATAAATATTAGAGAAATCCTATCAATGAAGATGAAACTTTTTTCTCTACATGGCGAGTTAGGGTACTTTAATCTCTTTGATGGGCAAATGCAATTACCTTTACTCATCTTGGGGCCGAGAGGGTTTGGTAAAAGTGAGCTTTTTTCCCTATTTATTGAGAGATTTAATGATACCTATATTAGGTTCGTTCCTGTTGCTTCTGATGGTATAATCTTTCAACAAGACTCACGGGGGAAAATGTTAAGTTTCAGAACAAAAGGGAAACACGTTTCTATTCGCGGAAAAGATAATATTGATTGGGAGAGAAAAATAGCTGTTGAAGCTACTTTTGATAAAGAATTTCAAGCTTCAATACAAGAATTCAACTTTGGAATTCTTATTGTTGGTGCACTTGGCCTTGAGAGGATGTCAAAAATGGATTATAATGAAATGGTCAAGAAACAAGGTCACAGATTATCATTTCAAAAGGGAATCAATCTAATCAGAGTAGAAACCCCTGAAAATTATCTTTTTAATCTTATCCAGGATATGATTCAAAAACCAGCATATTGGCGTCAGTTAGAGCTCTATGATGGTAAATTAGGTCGAATAGAGTCTGAATTTCGACTAATTCAGAAAATAGTAGAGTATTTACCTTATCGGGTGTTAGAATTGACCCTTCCTGCAGCTGAGAACAAATGGGGTCAATTGAGAGATGTTTTTAAAGCAGTAGTTCGCAAAATAGATCGTTTAATTATTTCAACGGTCGAATATAAGCTATCACAGATGATTAGAAGGGAAACAAGTAATTTAATATATCAAATTCAACATGAATGGAAGTTCCCAGAGGATAAACAATTACCAAATCTATCAGGAATCCCAGAAATTCTACTTATTAACAAATGGCTAACTGACCAAGTATTAACACACGGGAATAGTCTTGATTTACCCCCTAAAATTATCGAGAGCATAGAATCAGGAATATTAAGTATCCAGACCGCTTTTGTTGAGGATTTAGGCAGTGCGTTAAAACTTGGAGAGCGAATGATGACACCAGAAGAACTTCAAAAGATGGTAACCGTACACAGCATTGCTATTGGAGAGTTAATGACTGAATTATCACAAAAAACTCACTTAAGTCCTGAAGTTCAGAAAGGAATTGATAAAACAAAAGATGAAATGGATGGATTAGATCAATTCCTAACAAGCGTTATGAGAGGAGAAATATAAAGAAAAAAAACATAAGAAGAAGAGAAAAGATTATGCTTCTTTTGCCTTTTCTTCATCTTTAAGAACACGTCGTAGCACTTTACCCACATTTGTCATGGGTAATGAATCACGAAACTCAAGGAAATGAGGAACTTTGTACTTAACAAGGTTCTCTTTGCAATGAGCAATTATCTCCTCTTCAGTTGCAGTTTGTCCTGGTTTAAGAACAACAAATGCTTTGACAGTTTCACCAACCTTTGGATGAGGCACACCGATGACGGCAGCAATTGAAACGGCAGGATAAGCAATAAGAACTTCTTCTATTTCTCGTGGATAAGCTTTAAAACCGGAAACATCGATCATGTCCTTTTTACGATCTGTAATCCACAGATAACCATCAGAATCGATTTTTCCAATATCTCCTGTGAGGAAAAATCTTCGTCCTTCAACTTGTCGAATAACCTCTGCGGTAGCTTCCTCTTTTTTGAAATAACCTTTCATAATCTGAGGACCTGATAAAGCAATTTCACCTTCTTCATCTGTAGCTAAAACAGTTTTACCATCATTCAAGTCAAGTATAGCGACTGCAGTATCAGGGAAAGGAACACCGACAGAACCAGCTTTCTTTAAGGGTTTACCACCTTCCTCCCAAGGAATCATAGGGTTTGAGCAAGCAACAGGGCTTGTTTCGGTTAAACCATATCCTTCAGCGAAATTAGCTCCTGTTTTTTCTTCATATTCAGTTAGCGTTGCTACTGGCATAGGAGCTGCACCTGAAACAGAAACAAGAATACTAGATAAGTCATAATTCTTGAGATCAGGATGATTAACCAATGCTGCATAGAGAGATGGTATTGAGCAAAATACTTCAACTTTGTACTTCTGTAAGAGCTCGAGTAATTTAGTAAATTTATTCTCTCTTGGATCCATCATTAGAATAGTGTTCCCACAGTAGAAAATACTTATGTTTTGAGCTGTTGTTGCTCCAAATGAATGATAGAAAGGAAGAGAACCCATAACAACGGTCTTTCCTTTTTTTAGTGGAGGATCTAACCAAGTAGATGCTTGTAATGTATTGGCATACAGATTTCTATGTGTTAGCATTGCTGCTTTCGGACTTCCAGTCGTTCCACCTGTGAACATCAGTACAGCAGTGTCATCTGGCTTTGGAGGTAAAATTTTTGGTCGATCACTTGCCTGAAAATTATTGAATATTTCGTGCATATAAAAATCGCGACTGTTTTTCTTTGATTTCTTACCAATAAGCCCAGCTAAGACACCTTTTATCTTTGATAAATACTGACCAATATTAGCAACAACTACAAATTCTAGTGTGCTATCAGGCATATCACGAACTTTCTTCACTGTTTCATACGGCTCTGCATTAGGAGTTATCATATCAGCGCAGATAATTCCTTTAGTTCCCGTTTCTTTAATTTGAAATTGCAATTCAGCAGCAGGATATTGGAAGTTTAAACTTACAACGACCGCACCTGCTTTTAGGATACCATAATATGCGACGACAAATTCAATCATGTTTGGAAGGAACACAGCAACGCGATCTCCAGGTTTGATTCCTTTACTTGATAGAAAACCTGCAAATTTATCAGTTGCTTCACCTAATTCTCGATAAGTCATTGTTCCGATCTTATCAAAACTTCCTGTTTCAAGTGTGAGAGCCATAGCATCAGAATATGATTCTACAGCTTTATCTAGCATCGTATATAACGGATCAGCTGGATAATCTAATTTTTTTGGAAGTCGTGGATATTTTGGATGATTTTCAGTAGTTAGCATTTTTTTTAATCACTTTGGTTATTTTCTTGAGAGATTCTTCACTATAGAATTATCTATGTATACTTACCACCTACACAAAACCTCGGTATTTGAACTTTTTCTTGTCTAATAACCAGTAAAAGCTAAATACCATAATGAAATCTATGAAATTTGCCAATGTATTTACAATTCAGTCAGTTAAAATTCTTGGGATGCGCCAGCTAACAGATTTCTCATTGAACATGTTTATATTTCTTTGAGTTATATTATGAGCAGGAAGTATAGGGTAAATAGTCCAATCTAAATCTCTGGTAATTCTTTGCACCATATGATTTGATAAGTGAGTACGAATATAGCTTTTATTTTCAGTAAATACGATTCTTGCATCAGGGACTAGATCTAATAACTTTTTCAGCTGATATAATGAAAGTTTAAGTGTCTCAATCCAATAAATGTCAAGAGAATATTCATCTCTTAATCTTGTCGCATTAAAGTCAAGAAATAGTACTTTTCTATTGAATAGTTTCTTTAGTAGGGGATAGGAATCAGATGGATACGTCTCTGTTAATAGATCATTGAAAGTAAAAAGGTTGTTTTCGCAGATTAACTTTATTGCTGAACAAGGATCACGCAATTCAAGGAAATTCCAGCTATTATCAATTTTGGGAGTTAAAAAAGATAGGTTAACTGACTTTCTTCGCCGTGGTAAGTATTTCAACTTCATTATGTGGACGACTTGATCCCATTGAGTTTTTGGTATCTCTTGCCAACCTGTTTCGGTTTGATATTGGTTTAATGAATAACTCCATCTATTTTCTATGATTTCCTCAAGTCGAAATGATTTCATGAGGCCATCTGACATTTTTGCTTTGAGATAATTTCGTAAAGCTTCTTGTTGCTTATCAGGCAGAATAATTACCCCTAAATACTCTTTTGGACTATTCCTAACAGAAGATATTAGGGAAGTTTGTAATATGTGGTTTTGAATGTCTTGAAAATCGATAATATCTTCTAATTTAACCTTCGAGGCCAATTTACATTGGAAAAATAAAGATTTCAGACCAAATGCCGGGTAATAAGGCCAAACAGTCCAATAAGCATTTAATATACTGAAAAGTTTAGGTAATTCATGTGTTAATTTTGGGGTTTTATCTCGTTCTTGTAGTAAAGAACGTAATCGTCGGGGTCGTAAAACATTCCAAGGATTGAGCCCAATCAATTCGTAAATATTTTTTAATTGTTGTAATTGCTTAATCGATAAGGGGACACGAAGTTTAGAACAAACGTATTGTAATTTTTCCCACTTTAAATCATCTAACGAGGTACATTTCCTAATTAATTGAAATACTCCATCATCCTCCCCAGCGGTTCCTTTCAAAATAGGTAGGATGTAATCAAAGAAATCATCAGCATGAAATGACGAAGTTTGGAGTGCTACTTCTGCATTTTCAAAAAATGTCGCAGCAAACCATGAAAATGGGTGTTTTACATATATATCTGATTCAATAAACTGATGTTGTGCAATGCGTAAGCGTTTTGCGAGTTTCTCACGGTTATTCTCTGCTTCTTCATAATATTCGAGGGGTTCGATAAATGATTTTAGAAATTTCTGATCACCAACCGAATATTTGTGAAAGTAACGTGGCAATTGTTCAATAATTACCTTGATATACTTTCTAATGTTTTCACGTCGAGTAACCATGAAAAAAGATCCCCTTTAAAGAATCAGTACTTTAGGTCAGAGAATGATTATATAGATTACCTTGACGGTTTCTTAATACTCGTTTCTTTAAAAAGCCTTCTTAAGGAAATGGAAGGTAATGGGAAGTGAACTGATGTGTTTACAAAGAAGTTTAAACCATATGTCCAACGAGGTCAAGAAAACTTTGTTCAACATTTTCTCCCGAAAGAGCACTGGTGTTGTAATAAGCTTTTACATCGGAATTATTGGACATCAAAAATTCAGTAACATCTTCAGCTGTTATAGATTGTAAATTTATTAGATCATTTTTGTTACCAATTAAAACAAATGGAATTTGTTCAGTCACGTGCTTTATATCGTTGATCCAATTATGAAGATTATCTAGAGAAGAAGGAACAGTTAAATCAAAGACGAGAAGAGCGCCACTTGCGTTCGCAAAAAACTTGGAACGAAATTTTCTGAAAAGAGTCTGTCCTGCAATATCCCAAATTTGTAAATCTATCTCCTGTCCCTTAATGAATAGTTTCTTGGAAAATATTTGAACTCCAATGGTTGCTTTATAATCAGTAGAAAATGATCCCGTAACGAATCGATTTATAAGCGTAGTTTTACCAACAGCTCCTTCACCAGCTAAAACTACCTTATATTTCAGGATATCTTCTGCCATCGACAACATTGCCTTATTGGAGAGTGTTAACTAATTAATTCTTGATTATAGAGATAATTTAAATGTACACCGGCATTAATCAAAAGAATTATTTGAAACCCACGTATCTGAATAATAACAAAATAAAAATTTAAAGAAAACTAGACAAAATCTCCTTTAGAAAAAGCTATATTCGTTTATATTCCTTTATAGAGACGCTTTCCAAGGAATTCAGGCAAACCAGCTTCAATAACTTGTTTGTTAACCCTATCTATATCATATTTTACTCTGACTATCTTTGCTTGGAAATTTTTTAGGTCTATAACTGCATATGATGCCCGTGGATCCTTGTCACGAGGCTGTCCAACACTTCCTGGATTAATGATTAGTAATTTTTCATCTGGATGCTTGTCAATAAACGGTATGTGTGTATGGCCTAGCAATAGAATATTAACTTCAATTAGTTCCATGAAAGGGAACAGTGCTTTTTGTGCTTCCGTCCCATATAGGATGTATTCAGACAGAGGATAATTTGGGCTACCGTGAATTAAAGCTATCTGCGTTTTATCATATAATGTATGTAAACAAGTTCTAGTATGGGGAAGCTGATAAAGGAATTTTTTAATCTCTGCTGATAGTATATCAACCTGCCATCTGACTGACACCTGCGCGATAGGGTTAAAATTAGCAATATAGTGTTCTATATTTTCAAGATCGTGTCCACCACCCCCAATAGCGTGATCCCAGTTACCCTTAGTTACTGCAGTAATTTTCCTATTTGATAAAATTGCTTCAACGACTTCTAGAGGGCGAGCATAATAACCAACAAGATCTCCTGGGCATAAAATTTCAGTAACGCCTGGAAAATTATCTTTCATATGATCTAGGACGGCCTCATAAGCAACGAAATTGGAATGGATGTCACTAATAACCCCTAGCTGATAAATACTAACACCTCTTTGCAGAGAAACAAACCTACTTATTATAAGATTTTGCCTATCTTTAAGTATAAACTATATGCAGAGGATACCCTAATATAATCCTTTTTAAACAAAGGATTAATACTCATAATTCAAGTAGAAAAAATGTCAAAGCAAGCTGTAGGTGGGTTGTAATAATGCCTTTTACATTGTTTCATCTGGGTGTGGCTTTTCTAATACAATCATTATTTATTTTTTTGGACCCAATTGGATTATTCCTGGGGAGCGTTCTGGCTGATGGCGAGGGTTTTCTATCAATCGTCTTTCCTGATAGTGGAATTCCTTTACATGGAAGATGGCATTCTCTCGTTGGAGCGTTTGTTTTAGCATTTATCATTGCATGTTGTTCATTTGTTGCTCTCAAGGTGGGGAGAAAATACTTGAAACCATATATAAAACCGTATGTCCCTTCATATTTGACTATACCTAGATATTCTTTTCCCATATGTTTCATAAGTGCACTGGCTGGGACATTATCTCATGTTTTATTAGATTCCTTTTTATACGAAGACATGAAGGTATTTTATTGGTTACCGATTGAAGGAAATCCTTTTGCTGGATTTATTGGATGGGAAATCGTGTATTTCTTTTGCATCATCTGTTTTATAATAGGTGCAGGGATTTTTTTCGGTCGATATCGTGTATTGTTAGCTGCAAACGAGCTCGAGTGAATTTTCTTCTTTTTCAAGTCTTTTTACTAAATAGTTGTTTCGATATTAGTATTTAAATAGTAGAAAAGTTGCTTATTATCACATTAGAGATTTAAATCACAATTTTGAGTAGATCTTATGGAAACAGCAGTGGAAAATCATTATGATGAATCAGCACTAATGGAAGTTGATTTAATCCAACATGTATCAATTGGATTAAAGAAACTCGATAATTTTCTCAGAACTGTTAAAGATACTAATCCTGAATCTCTGGTTTTAATTGTAGAATTCTTAATAGCAAAATATGAAGAATCTGTCTCAATACCTAGCCTTGAAATACAATGTCTTGATTGTACAGTCCTAAAAGATTACCCTAAACTTCGTGAAAAAGCAGCAGGTTATCTTCTTGCTCTTTTAAAGCCCCCAATTTTTAAAAGGCCTCCCCAATCGTTTAAAGTGTCTGTGTATGTGAATGATCGTTTGAAGTCTGTATTATTCTTTATGTATCATATGGCTCTTTCTCTTACTAAAATAATGTCACGGGAGGAAGCTATTGACTATTTTCAAGCTTTTGTCGACAAAGGGACCATATCTGAAAGAGATCCAGATCAATTTATTGAGAACCTTGGAATGATAAGGGAGCAGGGCGAAAAATTTCAAACGATTTTTCAAAGCCATAATTTCATCAACTTCAAGATCAGTGAAGGTGTTTTAGGAACAAAAACTATCAAATGTAAGTGGCACGAAGTTATGAAGGAGCTAAATGACCCTGATTTTAGTTATGCCGTTGCTTGCCATTATGACATAGAAGCTGCTAGAAATATGAATCCTAAATTCGTATTAACAAGGAAAAAAACTCTTATGCAAGGAGATGACTGTTGTGATTTTTGTTATCATGATACAAGAATTGTTGATTCGATTATCCATCCATCTGAACAGTTTTGGAAGGATCTGAGGGTGTAATTTCAAATAAACATCTTTACTATAAGATACAATCCACCTGAGAAAATAGCTGAGATAGGAGTTGTAATAATCCAAGACCAACCAATTTCCTTAAGCATATCCATGTCTACTTTTTCCTTATTTACAAATCCTACTCCAATAAACGCTGTAACTAGGATATGACTTCCACTCAATGGGATGGCCATGATTGTTGCCCCGAACATGATTAAAGAAACTGTTATACTAGCTGCCAATGCTGATGTAGGTGAAAGAGCAACTATATCCTTTGCAAGCTTCTTTATAACCCTCCTTCCCAGAATAATGACTCCTAAACACATCCCTACCCCTCCTGCTAACAGTGCCATAAAAGGATCAGCAAGAATTTCTGGAATTGCCATAAGAGGGCCAATAGCTTTAGCAACATCATTACCAGAACGACTTAAAACAGAGAAAATTAAGAAAACTGCGAGAGCGTAGCTAGCAATTTTTTCTTGCTTCTCATAATCATTGTAACCTTTTCTTGCTAGAATTGATGAATTTTGGAATTTCGTTAATCCTAAATAAAAGAAATATCCACCTATCAGTCCTAATATTGGACTGATGACCCAACTTAATACTACAACAATCAATGTCTCATAATTTATGGAAGATGCTCCCCATTCAATAAGAACAATGCCCAAAACACTTCCTACAACTGATTGGGTAGTAGAAATAGGAATTCCCTTCAAGGATACGATGAATAGCCATATAGCCATCGAAATAAGAATAATGAAGACCATCGGTAGGGTTAAGGTTTCCGTAGCAAAGCTATTCCCTACTGTTTTAGAAACACTCTCACCAAGGAAAAATACACCGATTAAATTTATCACTCCTCCCAATAAAACCGCCACACTTAAACTTAGTAAACCTGCTCCTACTGCAGGAGTCATAGTTTCATCATTAGCACCTATAGTAAAAGCAACTAAAAGTCCTATACCAAGAGCTACAGTTATTAAAAGTGGATCAGTCAGTTTTTATCACCTGAATGACTAATCACGAATGCTTCGCAATGAGGACTTTTAGATAGTCGATTGCTTCTTCCGCTTGGATACTGATTCTAGTGGTAGCATTAAGTAATCTTCTAGTACCTCGCTGATACTCATCATTCAGAACCTTTCCAAGGATCTTATAATATAAATCTCGGACCTCATCACGAATAAGCTCGAGTTTTCGTGCTTTTTTAGACGCTTCTTCATAATCCTCAAAAAATTCCTCATGTGCTTCAATAAAAAGTTCAACAACATCTTCTGTCTTACTTAATATCTTATCAAACTCAGGAGGGAAATATGACTCATCTAGACGCTTCAAGCACAGTACTCGGGCAGCACGTTCAATATTATCCAACATTCGATCGGCATTTTGCATCAATATATGGCGTTCCTCAGTAATTTGAGGTAGATAAGCTTTCTTTCGAAAAATACTTTCGAAAAAAACGTCCTTCACAATATCAGCATCTTTTTCAATCTTTATAATTTCATCACGAAGAGAATATCCCTTTTCGTATTCTTTCTTTCTCCATGCTTGAATGGTTTTTAAATATAAGTCATAAGCATGTTCATTAGACCTAATTAACTCAATAAAAAGTTTGGTTCCCTTCTTATGGATATCTTTTTCTTGCAGAATTTTGGAGAAGTACTCACCAGGCATTTTTATTCACCTTTTTGCTTCTCGAATTGTTTTGAATCGTTCTTTAAAATACTTGACATTCAAATTTTCTATTCATTTTCAATTCTTTTCTAACTCATAAACAAACCTAAGCAAATCCTGCAATGTGGCTACATGAAAAACTTCTGCTCCCGCAGCTTGGTAGTATTTAACAACTGAATCCCCTGCATTCCATAGAGGTTCACTTTCTGGATTTAAGATTAATACTCGCTTTGTGTTACGAACCATTCTTTCAATAAGCTCACTTGAAATTGGTCTGTCGTGTTTCCACATTCCTTCATAATCACGACAATCGCCTAAAATAAGCACGGATATTCTTTTATTCAGTGGTCGATGTTTTATAATTGTAAATAAATCCTCTAAACTATCTTGATAGTCTGAGTGTATTCTTCTTGTCCTAAGAGGTTTTTTCCAGCATTTAATTCGTTCTTCAATGGCCCTGTCAATGGTTTTGCGTTTAAGAGCTGATGTTACCTCTACCATTGTATTATCAAACTCAAAAACGCGTATTTTCTTATAGACTCGTTGTGCTGTGTAAGTAATGACAAAAAAGTAGTCAGCAATCCATTTAGTTGATCCTGAAACATCATTCAATATTATTATTTCTGGATCTTCTATTCGTTTTTGTTTTTGAATGAGTTCCAATGGAACGCCGTTGTTTTGAAGATTCTTCCTAAAAGTTCTTCTGAAATCTAGTTTTCCTTTTTTAGCAAGTCTCCTTCTCCGTTTTTCCCTAGAAGCTAATATTTTTCCTATTTCTAATAAATGTTCTTTAACATTGTACATGGTAGATGCTACTGTTGCCATATCTTGTGTTAAAAATGAGTCTAACTGATCTAAATCTTCAGGTTGCTCACGATCGTTTTCTTCC
>JAEOSP010000191.1 GCA_016840305.1 Candidatus Hodarchaeota archaeon | reverse complement strand
GAAACAAATAAACTCGCAAGATTGGCTAAGGATTCAGCAAATTTGAGATCATTTTTTGTTTCTCCGGCAATAAATCTAGTATTCTCTAATAGGACAATTCGATAGGAACTACTGTTCATACCTTCAACTAAATCAATGGTTTCACTACCGATAACTTGCTCTGCAAACCTTACTTCCAGTAATAACAACTTCGATAAGCGCACCGCTACGGGCTTCAAGCTTTTTGAGGGTTCAATTCCTTTTGGTCTCCCTAAATGAGATGCTAAAATCACAAAAGCTCCGTGATCCAAGAGATATCTAATAGTTGGAAGTGAACGGACAATTCTTGTATCATCTTTAATCACCCCATTCACTATTGGGACATTATAATCTACTCGACACAAAACTCGTTTGTTCGCAACATCCACATCTCTAATAGATTTCAACATCAGTCTAACATTCATTCCCAACCATTTAAAGATATAAAATCAAGTGTATTAATCTGAAAAATAAATATTCGATTGTTTGAATATTTATTAATTAAGTTTTTTAGTAACTTATTATTCACAAAGATTATGGCAAAGTTACATATCGCTTATGATAGAAAAGATGACAAAACTAAAATCGAGCTTCCAGTTAAGACGTTGAAAAGACATTTTGCTGCTCTAGGATCCTCGGGATCGGGAAAAACCGTTCTCGTTAAGTGTGTGATGGAAGAAGCAGTCAGGGCAGGGATTCCTCTTCTTTTGATCGATCTTCAAGGCGACTTGGCTTCTCTGGCACTCATGGGTGATAAGAAATTGATGGAATCAAAAGGTGTACCGGGTTCTTATTGGGATGATTACAAAAATAAGGTACAAGTGGCTATTTACACACCAGCCTCATCAAAGGGAATATCCATATCAATGAATCCTTTGAAAGCTCCACCAAAAGATCTTGATGATGAAGATCGAGTTCTAGCAATTGATAGTGTTGCTGAAACAGTAGCATCTATATTAGGATATAACACTGATAAGGGAGCTGGGGTTGAAGTCAAAGTTTATCTTTACACCTTGCTAGATACCCTTTGGTTCAATGAGATGGATGTTAATTCATTTGGTACATTAGCCAATTATATTTTGAATGATCAGGAATTACTTGATGAAGCTGGCCAGGCACTAATCGATGAGAAACTAAAAGCAAAATTAGCCAAAATGGTTAAAACTATGACTATAGGTGCTGATTCACTCATTTTTAACTTAGGTATCCCTTTGGATATTGAGAGAATGATGACATGGTCGGATAAAGGGAAAGTTCCTGTCAATGTTCTCTATCTAAACACGCTACGTAATGCAGACGATCGTGTGAATTTCATAGCGGATACGGCGACGCAAGTTTATAATTACATGTTACAGAATCCTCGGGAAGACGTACAGCTAATATTTGTACTTGACGAACTCGCAGGATTAGTTCCACCAATCAGGAACCCTCCATCAAAGAAAAGTATTCAATTACTATTAAAACAGGGGAGAAAATATGGTATTTCACTCTTACTAGCAACTCAAAATATTTCAGATGTGGACTATAAATCCCTCGGACAAGTTGGAACTTGGGATCTTGGTAGGCTTATGGCAAGACAGGATATAGATAAGGTAAAAGACATTGTCCAATCAATTTCACCTAATGAAACAGAGGAAATCCTTAGCAAGATTTCAGCCCAAACTGCAGGTCAATTTATGCTACTTGCACCAGATGTGTACAAATCTGTTCAACAAATTCAAGCAAGATGGCTTGTTACCAACCACATTACCTTAGATGATGGAAAAGTAAAGGAAATAATCGATAATTCAGGGATTCGAGAAAAATTCCCAGATGCAGCACCCAAGAGGAAGAAGAAAGCACCCAAGAAACTCGCAATAGGTGACGGATCGCCTTTATTAGCTGAAGACGCAACAGAGCTCGGAATTGTTACCGAGAGATATGATGATGATGTAGATGAAGCAGAAATGGAAACTGCTGTACCCATAATAAATAAGAATTCTGAAATAGCAACAATAATGGAAGCAAAACCATTAGCAATCTCCGCTGATGAATTATCAGAACAAACTGGGAAATCTACAAAAGCGATGACAACTCAACTAGATAAGTTGGTAACTGCTAAGAAACTAAAAGTTGAAGACGTGAATGGAGTAAAAATATATTGGTCAACCAAATACAAGATGGACCCAAAGAACAACATCATTGGTCCACTCTTTAGATTTCATCTTAACTACCCCCAAGGGCCTGCGAAAAAACAGATGGAGTCCAAAATTCCTTCGACATTAAAAATACGGAGAAAGGCTGATATAAAGAGACAAAAACTCGTGTATGTTCCGTTATGGCGGATCAATGGGACTGTTAAGGAAGCTGAAAAACGAAAATTCAGAAAGGATAAAAAGGCTGTAAGAGGTTTCTACTATGTTAACGGTAACACTGGTGGTATTCTTGATTTTGATGAGAAAGAAAAGATACTTGTATTTCCATATATGGACATAGATCCGGAGGAGATCGACACCTTTGAAATGAAAGACGTAAAGGTTAATCCTATTAGTTTAGATGATATTGATAATAAATATTCGAATCCATTATTAAATCGACAGGATGCACTTAGTGTATCCGAAGAAAAATTAGGATTGATCTTAAATAAAAAAGTAGTCCCATCACTTGTGTGGTTACCAATTTGGGAATTCGAGCTAAAGGATAGAGATACTGGTGGAAAATCCAAGGCATGGGTTGATGGTCATTATGGATACTTAATCTCTGATGCGAGTCCAATTGACGATGAAGATCCAACTGATAGCTTTTTCAACATATAATATACCTTGCTTCATATCAACAAAATCAGTTTCCAAACCACCTAAGAAATTATGTATCAATTATTTACTCGAAACTTTGAATAATTACTACATCAATCCATTATATTCCGCACAACCTTTTAGAAACTTGAGATTATGGAACGACCAATGGCTAAGAAGAAGAAAGAAGAAAAACCAAAAAAAGAAAAGCCAAAGAAAGAGAAAAAAGAACCGGGTGAGAAAAAAGAAGTTGTTTTCGATCTCAGTGACGGTGTAACCTGGCATGATTTTGCTGGATTATTCGTTCTCTTTTTCGTTTTTCTATGGAAAATAGTTCGACTAATACTTGCACCATTTTTCTGGGTCTATGCAGAGATTGTCCGGATGTTCAGATTCGTCAGGGCAACAGGTCACGAAAGGGTAATGAATGAAGATGAAAGGTTATTTGTTGAGAGTATGCCACTGATCTTTACGATGGCAGGGGCAGTAGGTGGTATTATCATTGGATTACTCTTTGCAATTTCATTTCAAGAGGATATTGAATCCTTTTTTGATGACGTGGATACCGATTTCATTGGTAATTTTTTTGACCTAATAGGTGCGATTCTCGGAGGAATTTTCGGAGCAATAGTTTGGATTATCAAGGGATTTGTTTGGGTTTTTGGAAAGGTCATTGGATTTGCATCTGATATTTTTTCTACAAATCCATTTTTAGCATTTATTGGTTTAGCCACCGTTGGTATTATCGTTGTTCTATTATGGATAACTTTGCATGAAAAAGGTGTCTTTGATATTATCTTTGATGCGGTAACTCGCTTCGTTTACTGGGTTATAGGCTCACCTGACCGATTTAGATTTAGGATAACTAACTATTATCGTAAAATTAACCACCGACTAACATCTTTTCTTATTGGTGAGAAAACCTTACTAACAAGAACTCAGATATATTTCAAAAAAGTAACACTTTACACAATTCTTACATCAGTGTACTCATTTGGTGCAGGAATTTATGTAGGTACACAACCAGATGATTTTGGTTCTGCAGGGATTAACGAGGATTGGGAGAAAATCGTGTTTACTGCAGTAGTTTTGCTCTTCGCAGGATTTATCTCTGGAACAGTTCTCTTCGGTGTCTTAGCACGATTTTTGGACCTAATGAATCGAAAGAAGTACATTGCTCCTGAATTCAAAAAAGAAGATGCTATTGATCAAGATAAGCTAGATGCTTTTGTTGAGAAAGAAAAAGCAGCTATGGCTGTTGCTGAAGAGGAAAAAGAAAAAGCTATCAAACCTTGGAAAAAACGAGAAAAGAAAACAACAGAGTCAAAGAAAAAACCTAAAGAGAAACCCCCAGAAGAACCTGTTGACGAGGAAGCTACTGAAGAAGAATAACACAATCTTATCTCATTTTCGCATCATAATTTAATATCAACAAAATTCACCTCAAAATTCATTGGTAGATACTCAAATTTTATTATCAAAATTGTTAGCCTGGATTCATGAGTAGCAGTGATCTTATTCTCTTTCTCTCATCTGGAATTTTTGTACTTGCAATAATATTGATTTCGATTTCTTATTTACTTAGTTCGATGTCGAGTAGTGAATATCCTGCTTATATCATACTTACGGTATTGATGTTCAGTATTCTACTCGTACTTTCCATTAGTTACCAAATAATCATAATTTCAATAGATTCATTTGATTTACTACAAAACGATAATGCACTTATGGTTCTTGGATTTCCGACAAATTACACAGAAAATATTTGGTTTACTCTTCCTGGTGAAATTGAGGTGAATTACTCAGTCGTTGGATCTGGAATTCGTTTAGTAATGGCTTCAGGAGTCGTCCTAAGCATATTCAAATTTATTTACTCTCTCTTTACGAAAAAATGAAGGATAGTACCCATAAATAAGCAGTTGTTAAAATCAATCTGATGAGAGTAGCAATACCCTGAGTTTTGATAAACTCTCCCCAGCCCATTTTCTCTCCAGTTTTCCTGTATAGGAGGGCAAGGCCAACAACTGCTGAAGGAG
>JAEOSP010000190.1 GCA_016840305.1 Candidatus Hodarchaeota archaeon | reverse complement strand
TCATGGCCATTATTACGACTTGTCTCTCTCTTGGTTTCATCGGGGGAATACTTACATTTAAATCACCTAACAGAATTAAAATGGTATTGTTTCTCTTATTTTTAGCAAATATTCCCTTTTTTTTCTTCGCATACTACGGATTACGATTACCTTTAGATGAAATTATCCAATCTTTTGTTACCAATAATAATATCTACTTATTTATTCAGTTTCTCTACGCTCCAGTAACCGAAGAAGCATCCAAATTATTAATATTTCTTCCTCTGTTCATTTTTCGGAAGATTGATTTCGATCAATTACATTTTTATGCATTTGCTGCAGGTCTTGGCTTTGGGACGGGTGAAATCTGGTTCTTAGCGTCACTACTCGCTCAGGATCCATTTATTAGTTCTCTCCCCTGGTACTATTTGAGTGGATTTCTAATGGAGCGAGTATGTGTGTGTTTCTTACATGGATCATTCTTATATGGTAGCTTATATTTTATTTCCCGTAGAAAATATGTTTATGGCCTTCTTTATGGATTTGGATTTCATTTTTTAGGTAATTTTCCAATCTATGTAAAATTTTTACTTAACTTGCAGGAAAATTTGATCTATAATGTTTTGCTATCATTTTGGGGTGGAACAATGGTGGGGATAATGCTTATACCTACATTTAAACTATACTATGGGAAATTAAGTATCCTATCTATGTTAAAAATGGGGCAAGCAGAATGCCCAGAATGTGGTAGTATCTATAACCGACCTATTTTTGGAATAGTTATTGTTAGATCACGAATTGAGCGTTGTCCGCAGTGTAAACGTTTTCACAGAATAAAACATTCAATAAAAAAAGAGGATAAGGCCTAACTTAAGGAGTTAGTTCTTTTTTCTTCTAATGTAACACTAAGATGTATGTAGTTGTTTAACGTTGGTTATGCGACATTTTAATACATTGTCAAACCATAATTATAATTGTTAAAGCTAGCTTTCTAGAAACTATAAATTGAAAAACCCCTTAATTCGTCGATTATGGGTTAGCATTAGCTGTAAAAAAAGATTTGGGGTTTATTTTTTGCGTTTCTTCCTAAAGATTATTACAATTCCGATTGAACAACTTGTATGAACAGTTGTGAATATTATACGCCACCTAGAGGAGTTTACTCTGATAAAATCCACAAAAACCATATAATATAACGTAAAATTATATTTAAGCCCTTTTAGTTTAATGAATTTGTGAGTTACCAGAGCATATTGACCATATCCCAAGAGCTAGTTCATGCAACATCATTATTATGATCCCGATTGTAAGGACGATTAAGAGCTCTGGAATTACAAGTCCTAACAGAGTACCTACGATCCCAAAGACACTAGCAACGACCCCTATCCAGCCCAGAGGTTGAGGTACAGCTTCTTACTTTCAGTTAGATAAATCCGAAAAAAAACCTAAACTGCACTTGAAACGATGTATTAAATGCAATCTGAACGTATAATTGTTACTGTAACTACCTGACAATTTTTCTTGATAAACTCAAAATCCAAGGTGTTTATTCCTTCTGCTGCGGTATTCAGCACATGGAAGACTTTCATCAGCAATTTCTTTCATACATACTTAAACACGGACGAGTATAATTTAAATGAACACATCTAGAGTGGTCGAAATATACCAATCAACGGAGATATAGATATGAAAGCAGTAGTATGCACAAAATATGGACCCCCAGAGGTTCTTCAACTAAGAGAAGTAGAAAAACCTGTTCCCAAGGACAACGAAGTACTGATTAAGGTTCATGCGACAACAGTACATAGAGGGGATGTTAGAATGAGAAAATTTGATGTTCCTCGAGCCTTTTGGATTCCCGCAAGACTAATTCTAGGAATTAGAAAACCAAAGAAATCTATCCTAGGAATGGAGCTAGCTGGGACGATTGAATCAGTAGGAAAAGATGTGAAGCTGTACAAGACAGGGGATGAAGTGTTTGCATCTACCGCATGGTCGGGTTTTGGAGGTCATGCCGAGTACAAATGTATAGCTGAAGACGGTGTGCTGGCTCTAAAACCATCTAATATGACCTTTGAGGAAGCTGCCGTTATTCCTTCTGGGGGAATTACAACATTGGGCATTATTAAAATGCCAAATATCCAGAGTGGGCAAAAAATTCTTATCTATGGCGCTTCTGGAAGTGTAGGAACATTTGCAGTACAGCTTGCCAAATCCTTCGGAGCTGAAGTTACTGGGATTTGTAGTACTACTAATTTGGAAATGGTCAAATCTCTTGGAGCTGATAAGGTAATTGATTATACCAAAGAGGATTTTTCCCAAAAAGATGATACTTATGATGTTATCTTTGACGCTGTGGATATGTTTAAAGGAGATTATAAGAAAGCATTAAAAAAGACAGGAATCTACCTTAATGTTGATAAATCGTCTGATAAAATAAAGAAAAAAGATGTAAGCTCCCTTCTAAAAGAACTCAAAGAACTGATAGAAGCAGGAAAGCTAAAAGCAGTGATCGATAGAACCTATAGCTTAGAACAAATTGTCGAGGCTCATAGATATGTCGAAAAAGGGCACAAGAAAGGAAATGTAGTTATAACAGTAGATATACACTGAGATAAGTGTATAATGGACGATGTTAGAATTATCCTTTCAGTATTATGGATTGCGGTGATGTTATGCTATTTGTTAGGGGATGTGCTACGAATAATTTCGGGTGATATTATCCTTGGAGAAGTAGAAGGAAAGAAACTAACTCAGGGAATGGTGTTGGGAATAGCAATATTGATGGTAATTTTAATTATTATGGTTCCCCTTTCCCTGATGCTGGACAATCCTGTGATATTATCAGAATAGAGCGAACTCTTTAGAGTTGCATTCTGTATTGCTTCAAAACTTTTTTATGAAGAATTGATTTTCGTAAAACCCAGTGCAAAAAAAAGGAAAAAAGAAGGTAATTATTGACATCATCATCTAATTCAAACAACCCGCGTTCATAAAGTTGAAGTAGAGCTGTTGCTGGAAAAGTTTTGGTAATGCTTGCAATCATAAACGTAACGTTATCATTTGATTGCTCACCATACCCTTTCGACCAAATAATATCATCTTTATACACCACACTAGCGGCCAGTGATGGTATATTCCCTTCCAGCATTAATTGAGTAATGGCCTCATCAACATTTGAATTAAAAGAAAGATTCTAAAAAAAATCTCCCAGATTAAGATTCAAAGAGGAGATCCAATAATTAGATATTAGTTGGTTAAATTACCACAATAAAATAGTTTTATAATAGCTGGAGAGGAAGATAGATTTACTCATGAATGAGATCAAACCTTCATCATATATTCAAAACTTGAGAAAAGTTTTCCAATCACGAAATTACGTCGTGATTCTTCTCACAAATTATACTGGATCACTTTTTCTAGCTGCTTGGGTATACCTGAATTTATTTTTTCGAGATGTTGGAATTAGTTATCTGGAATTAGGATTAGCAAATGGTTGGTCAATGTTTATTGGTCTATTTTTCACTATGCTCGGTGGATATTGGGCGGATAAGTTTATTCATCATAGACGTTATATGGCTACTTTTAATAAATTTTTCATTGCTATTGCAATGTTCCTTATGCCTTTTGTTGACACATTCCTTAGTTTAGTCTTTGTATGGACAGTTTTCTCGCTAGCACAATTTTGTCAGGCATCCATTGATCCAATCCTATTTGAATCTCTGCCGAAGGAACAAATGGGGACTGGTACTAGTCTTTTCACATTAACTGGGATTTTTGGAGTCTTGGGCCTACTCTTGGTTGGAGTCTTAATTACGGATGGTTTTGTAGAAGGTCTTAAGATTTTCTTCATCTTAGCAGGTATTGCGAGCATGATTGATTTCTTTATTCGGTTATTCTTTTTGGAGCAAATAAAGATAGAAGATAAAGAAACAATAAAAGAAAAAAACGGTTTTGCTAAAGATTTGGTGATACAATACTCTACTGGTTTCAAAGTAATGTTAGCGACCATTCCGCTATTTTTCATAGTATTTCTGTTGGATGTATCCAGCGATATAAATTACCAATTCGCACAAAATTTCTTTCTGAATGAAGAGGTAGGAATGAACTATAATACCCTAAACTATACAATGATAGGGTCGACAATTTTAGGTGTTATTGGGGGATTAGCTGCTGGAGCACTCTTGGATCGAACAACTAATGATACGAAAATTATGTTCTTAGTTTATTTATTCTTACCGTTTTCTATTTTCTTATTATTCAATTCTCCGATGTTTCCCACTTGGATTAATTTTCAGTCTACTGAGCTCTTATTAACACTTATTTCCAGCACAGCATTCATTGCGGTGATAATAAAGGCAGGAAATGATGTTATTTGGAGAACAATAGCTTGGGGAGCTGTCGGAAGAAGACTTCCTCGTGAACACACAGGAAAGGTAATGGCAATCTTAGGAATGTCAATACAAGCATTCGGAGTAGTTATAAGTCCAATAGCAGGATTTATTTATGAACTAGACGGAGGAGGATGGTTATTAATAATCGCAATGGGATTAAACATTGTTATTCTTTCTTTGCTACTTATTAGCTGGTTAAAGAACCGAAATAACTATAAATCGAATTTTCACGAGACTCCTTAGTAAAAGAAATTACAAGGTGCACATTATGTCTTTTAAAATTGAGGAATTGTACAAAGTCCAGAAAAAAGATATAGAAGCCGCATGTCAAGTTTTAGGAAAGACTTTTCACAATGATCCTGCATGGATTCACATAATTCCAGATGAAAACGAAAGAAAAGAGAAATTACCCTCCGTTTTTGAATTTCTACTACGTTATTCTTTGAAGTATGGAGAAATTTATGCTCCTACTGAAAATCTTGAAGGAATTGCAACATGGGTACCACATACAACTGTGGAGAAATCAACGTGGAGAATTCTTAGAAGTGGAGCTTTTAGAGCTGCACTTAAAATTGGAAATGATCTTAGCAAGAGAATCGAAAACGTATTGGATCAAATTGATAAAGATCGAAGAGAGCACATGAAAGATAGAGCATATTTATATCTCCAAGCTATCGGTGTTTTACCAGAGTTTCAAAAACAGGGGTTAGGAAGAAGATTACTGAAACCTATGTTTACAAAAGCCGACATAAAAGGTATCCTGATCTATTTGGAAACAGAAACCGCGGAAAATATGCAGCTTTACTCGAAATATGGATTTAAAACTCTAAAAGAAGTACGTGCACCTGGAGCAGACTTTCTTTTTTGGGAGATGGTGAGAGAACCAAGGAAAATAGATGAATAGGTCGTGAAAATCCTTTAATGAAATTTTTTAGAAAGAATAACACACAAGGGAGTGATTTCATATTTGAATTTTTCAGAAAACTATAATAATTAAAATTTCACAAAAGGGTCGAAAGTATTCAGAACTTGCGCAAGTTGCACAATATTATAAGAATCAAAATGGAGTCGTAAGAAATGATTATAGGTGAAAGTGAAAACGTTCTTCAAGTATCGAACTTAACCAAGATTTATGGAAGGGAATTTCATATTGGTACACGTAAGGTTGGTCGTCGTGTCGTTGCGGTAGATGATGCAAGCTTTTCTGTCAGGAAAGGAGAAATATTTGGATTTCTTGGCCCAAATGGTGCAGGAAAGACGACAACTATCCGGTCCATCCTTGGTTTTTTGAACATCAAATCTGGGGAAATAAAGATTAATGGGAAGGATTATTTGAAAGATGCATTGGAAATCAGGAAGAATCTCGGTCATGTTCGTAGTGAAATAAGTTTATACGGAAATTTCACAGGAGAGGAGCTAATTCATTATTTTGAAAAGTTTCGACCAGTTGATAAGAAATTTCTGAAAAAATTACGCTCTATATTCAAGGTAGACCTATCTCTCAAGTTTAATAGCCTGTCTACAGGTAACCGTCAACAAGTAATAATTATTGTTGCATTAGCTTCCAATCCTGACTTTGTCATGTTGGATGAACCTTCAAGTGGATTAGATCCTCTAATGGCTGACAGATTCCATAATTTACTACTTGAAATGAAAAATCAAGGAAAAACGATATTCCTATCCAGTCACAATCTACCTGAGGTACAAGCTATCTGCGATCGTGTTGGAATCATCAGAAAAGGAAAAATGATTGTTATTGAAGCTGTCAAAGATCTAAGGACAAAATCAATGCAAATCATGAACGTAGAATTTACGGATGGACAAGAGCCAGAACTAGGAGAATTCCAAGCCATTCCAAACGTATTTAGCGCAGAGAAGAGAGCAAATACTTTTCATATCAAGGTTAAAGAGGGCGTGAATGATCTGATGAAGTTTGTTACTACACGACGTATCAAGAGGATAACTTTAGAGGACAGTAGTTTGGAGGATATCTTCCTTACTTATTATAAAGATGAATTAGATTTAGTAAAGGAGGAGGAATGAAGATGTTAAACATTTAC
>JAEOSP010000189.1 GCA_016840305.1 Candidatus Hodarchaeota archaeon | reverse complement strand
GATCTAACCAATGCATAAGCAGCATAAAGAGCTGAACCGCCAGTATTACCACCATTATCAATCCTGAAGTGTGGTACTCCAACTAAACCTAAATGGTCATGTAAAATCCAGTAGGCAGTTAGCTGATGGCTGAAGTGGACTGAAAAGTGTGAGTAAACGACCATTCCATGATCTCGGACATCACGGAGGTGAAATTCAGGTACATCCTTGTACAATTGACGGACGCAGTTTGCAGTCATCTCTTCTATTTGAAGATTAAGTGGGTAATCAAAGGGAGTTGTTGTTCCCCCCGCTATAAATACACGTTGTTGTTCTTCTGGCATATCGAGTTCTCTCTTTTCTTTTAATAAAGTCTCTCTTTTTTTCTCTTAAACGTAAACTATCTTAATTTTAATTGAGTTCTTGAAATCTAAAACTCAACACTTAAGTGTCTATAATGGTTCACTAAAAACTTTTTGAATTGAACGTTGAAAAAGGACGATGTAATTTGATGTAGCTTCTTCCAGTTTCCTTGTTTAAGCTAAAATAAGCCAATAACTATATGAAAGCGATTTAAAAAATTAACTATTCCTTAGGTGCTAAATATGAAATATATAATGGCTATCGATTCTGGTTCGACGGGGATTAGAGCAGTGGTTTTCGACAAAAATGGTAAAATTATTGCGAAGGAGTATCAAATAACTACTGCTCTGCTCCCACACGAGGGATGGATTGAACATGACCCTGAGGAGCTATGGAACAAATTATTATTAGTCATGAAGGGGATTTTCAATTCACCAGATATTACTCCCCATGATATTGTAGCACTGGGGATATGTAACCAAAGGGCGAGTTTTTGTTCATGGGAAAAGTCAACAGGCAAGCCTTTGTCAAATTTCATTAATTGGGCTGATATTCGATCTGCTGAAACATGTATTAGTATGAATAAGAGTAAAATGTGGTGTTTATTAAGAAAATTTGCCTGGATTGGTAGAATTTTAGGAAATACAATGCTTACCGCTACAACTATGCTGGATTTTCAAACTGACCACACAACAGTGAGATTAAAATGGGCACTTGATCATATAGAGGGATTGAGAGAACGTTGTGATCGAAAAGAGATTTTAATGGGAACAATTGATAGTTGGTTTGTATATAAACTTACAGGTGGAAAAGTTCATGCTACAGACTATAGTAATGCTGCAACAGGTATGCTAAATCCTTTTGATTTAGTCTGGAATACCCCAATGTTAAGTATATTCAGAATACCTAAGCACATTCTACCAGATCTTCGAGAAACAATTAGTAATTTTGGTGAAACAGATCCAGAATTATTTGATGGAGTATCAATACCAATAAAAGCAGTAGCAGGGGATCAACAAGCAGCACTTTATGGCCAATGCTGCTTTAAACCCGGTGATGTGAAAATCAGTCAAGGAAGCGGAGCATTTGTAGATATGCTGGTTGGTAAAAAGGGAAAATTATCAAAGAGGGGTCTTTTTCCGCTCGTAGCATGGGTAATTGATGGACAACCAATGTACATGCTGGAAGGATATGTAGCAACAGCAGGAACATTGATTGATTGGCTTGGAGGTGGAATAGGTTTAAGTGATACTCCTTCAACATTGAATGAATTTGCTGCAAAATGTAGTGACACAGAGGGGGTAATATTTATCCCCACACCCTCTGGGATACGGTTTCCATATTTTTCCCCTCAGTCAAGAGCCTCAATTCTTGGGCTTTCATTGAATACCCATCGATCACATGTTGCTAGAGCTGTATTCGAAGGTATTGCCATGCGTTTGGTAGATATATTGGATGGAATGGAGAAGGACACTAAAATTCCTATCAGATCTCTGAAAACTGATGGTGGTGTATCTCAATCTGATATTCTCCTACAATGTATAGCTGATTTTGCGAACCTTGAAGTATTACGAGCTAGTGAAGCAGATATGACTGCAACTGGAATTGCGTTTTTAGCTGGTTTAGGAGCTAATTTTTGGAAAGATCAAGAAGAATTGATTCATATTTACTTCAACACTAATCCTGATACTTTTAAACCTAAATTAAGTGATGAAAATCGTGCAATTAAAAGAAAAAAGTGGATTACTGCACTTAATGCTGTTCTAACGATTAAATAGAACACCATTTTATCTAATAATTGTCCCATAAAGCATTAACTAATTGAATTACTTCCTTCTTATCTTCTTCTTGATAAATTAATACCATTTCAGTTTTAGTATACGAATCCTTTGAATTTTCTAACGATATTGTGTTCTTGACACCGTTTACAGAATACCAACCATCCTGAAATTGTATAAATCCCTTTAAACGGAATGCATATTCTTTTATCTTACTGAAAAATTCCTTGAATTGGTCCCGATCTATAACCATTGAAGATTCTAAGTTTATGGATAAGAATTTTGGATTTAGAATATCTAAACTGTGAATTTCATTATATGGTTGAGCTAGAAAGTTATCTTCCGCTCTAAATATATCATCAAACGAAATATCACCATGAGTTGATAGATAGATACTTACTTTGGGATTTAATTTAGTAATCGTGCTTTTAATTGATTCAACTACATCCTTTTCCACTAGATCCACTTTATTGATTATAACAATATTGGATGCTTGTACTTGTTTCCTAATAGTTAATATTACTTCATTTAGTTGAAGGAAATACTCAGAGTCGATTAGGCATATGACAGCTTTTGCAGAGTATTCTACTCTTGATTTTTCTTTCAACAAGGACAGATCATCAAATAAAGAGGAAGGATCAGCCATACCGGAAGCTTCAATCAACAATACATCCAAAGATTCAAAATGACTATAATTAACTAATTCCTCTAAAAATCTTCCATGTAAACACTGACAAAAGATGGATCCATTATTTAGTTCAACCATATTTGTTCCTTGTGGAAGAGTTTTTCCGTCTATACCGATTTTTCCAAACTCATTCATCAAAACTCCACATTTCTCTCCATTATGAATGATATGTGAAAGGAATTTCTTCAAGAATGTAGTTTTCCCTGACCCGAGAAATCCACATACCAAATATAGCTTAATTGATGATTTAGAACCCATCAAAGCACCTTTGATATTTCATCCAATAATTCGGAGCGAGATGGAATAATTGAAGAATATTTCACTTCGCCATTAATCAGAATACATGGAAGATGTTTAATTTGAAGCTTTTTACCCCTAGCAATGTTTTCTCGAATGGTAAACTTATATTCAACAAAATCTATCTTCTCACCGAAGTGGTCTTTTGCATCCTTCCCTGCCTTTAGCATATAACCACAAGCAGGACAAACGTCCGAATCAATAGTAAAGACCTCAACAAGTGGTTTATGGAGTTTATTATATACTGGAAGCTCAACCTCGATATCTTCCTCAACCTTTTCATAATTTAATAATGATCGTTTTATCAATTCAGGTTCTTGGACTGCTTGCAGAACCCCTATTACATTTTCAGGAGGAGTATCATAAGGCATATCACAACCAGGAGCAATAATCAGATTTTCATTTCCAAGATTATCAATAAGGTCGATTACATATTTCATATTATCTTGTTGAGTCCCAAAAAGCATAGTCGTTGTAAGGGGAATATTCCCTCCAAGAATAATGTTTGAGGGAGAAAGGATTTCCTTAGCTATCTTCATATCTATGTTTTCATCGACGAATATAGAATCAGGACCCGTTTTCACCATTTTTTCAAGGTTTTTTGTAGCATCACCACACACAAAGAAGCTAGAAAACACATCTTGGTTCTTTATGAATGCAAAAATTTTAGTGAATGGGTCAATCAGAAATTCCTCAAACGTTCTTGGAGAAACTTGGGAGACAACAGGATCAACCACTGCTACAACATCCATACCACTTTCAATGTAATATTCACAGACCCTTATAGCTACTTTTGTACAGTACTTTAAGAGTTCAATTGCAAATTCCTTGTTGTTAATCAAATCTATGTAGAAGTTTGTTCCACGTAGATGAGATGCTAATGTTAACGGACCACAAAGCAGTCCAAACAATGCAACTTCATCCCCCACCTCTGATTTATACTTTTCCATTACCTCCAGTATGATTGGAAGCCTTCCATCTGTTTTCTGAGGAATATATGTAGGAATTCGTGGTTCTTCAGCCAAGGGATGTAAGTAAACCATTGGTGGTGATTTATCTGCCCATTTAAGATCACATCCAAGAATTTCGGCCTCAATTTGTAAATCAAATACTATCGGCTGGCCATCAGGATGATATAGACGTTTAACTTTCATTAAAGCCTGCAATAGAAGAGTAGGATCCTGTAATATCTCAGTAGCAGTTGATTTTATTAAAGAACCAGCATGAACTCCTGCAAAAGGAACCCATGGAATATTCTTAGTAAGGTTCTCATGTCTAAAAACACTATAGATTAAATCCTTTCCACGTTTCATAACAATAGCAAGTTTGATTAAATCTAAATTTATTTGCTTTGATATTTTATTTGATATTTGATACTTCAATCAGTGTTTTTACCCTAGGTGATTGATGTAAGGAATAATATCCGCAAGCTCAGTCCAAATATCAGCAAGACTTCGAAACTCTTCTGAGATCATTGGAGGGTCAGTTTTTAATGTACTAACAATGTGAACTGTTTTCTTCCGTTTTTGTAGTTCAACTACGCACCTCTTGAAATCAATATCTCCAGAAAAGAGGATCGCTTTGTCATACTTGTCTATACTTAGTAACATATCAACAACAATTTCTACATCCATATCTCCTTTAAAGAAGAGGCTATTCTTTTTTTTCACTTGTTTTGAAATAACTCTGAAACCATTATGCTGTAACCAATCAAGAATTCTAATAATAAAAGGTTCTGAAGGATCATAAGCAGTATAATAGAATGCTTCAAACAAAGAATCATTACATCTCACAAAATAATCCCTTAGACGAAGATAATCTACTTTGAAACCTAAGTATTTCGCAGCGTGATACAGGTTTCCACCATCAATAAACAAAGCAACTCGGTCAGTGGTCATATTACATCCAACACTTAAATTAAATCAACAATTAGCAGAGTTCTTTCAATAAAATTAAAATGCATTTACGTGAAATGCAGGTGATCATCAATTTTTCATTCTGATAGAAAAATACATTTTACTGAGATATAGAAAACCTATCAACAACAACTTCTCATCGTTCATGTCATATATTTGGTTATAGAAGGTTTAGAATTGTCAGATAGTCGATTAAAGGCCCTTATTGATCTTTTTCGGTTTACTTTAGGAATTTTGAGCGGTGTTGCTGTATTATCTGCAGGATTTATTGTATATGTCTTGAAAGGTAATTCCCCCGACTTTTTGAACTTCTTCTTTTCAAATGGAGTGTTAGAATGGCCAGGCATTATTTTAGGTTTATTTGCTACTATGTTAATGACCTGGAGTAACCAAAGCATCAATGATTACTTTGACGTAGAGACAGATATAGCAAATAAACGTTTTGATAGACCAATTGCTCGAGGAGATCTATCTCGTGGGTTTGTTCGTAATTTAACGGCTATTATGTATTCATTAGCAGCTATGATCATTCTTTTACTGGTTTTGGTTTATCATGTAACTTTTACTCTATTTTTACTAACATTGATCTTTATTTTCATAGGAGTTAGTTATAATCTTGGAATTAAAAAATTAGGGTTACTAGGAAATATATGGGTTGCAGCAGGCTATCTGGGTCCATTATTAGTCGGATTTTATCTTTTAAGTCCCAATACTGAAATAACTCTATTTACTTCTATACTAATTCTCAATTCAACATTTTTCCTCGCTTTGGGTAGAGAATTGGTGAAAGATATTCAAGATTTTGAAGGAGATAAACAGCAGAATCTTAATTCACTTGCTATAAGGATCGGCCCTAGGAAAGCTGGATCGGTTGCTGTTCTTCTGTTTTTAATAACTTTCGGATCATCGGTCATCGTTGGATTGTTTATTTATCAAAATCTTATTTTTTGGATATTTGATGGATTTTATTTGGTCACCCTTGTTTTAACAAGCTACACCATTCTTACAGAACAAACTCAAGGCGGTAAGAAGGCAAGAAAATATACACGCTGGTCTATGTGGGTTGCATTGGGTGCCTTTTTCTTTGGAATTTATTTCATACCATAAAGATATCGACTGCTTACAAAAGGTAATTAAAAATGACAGATATTATAGAAAATCAATCACAAGATATTGAATCAAGGATATCATTGCCTCTTAAAGATTTATTATACTGTTTTGCGATAATTCTCCTAATGCTTACTGCTTTTGATTTAATGGGAAATCTTGCGTATTTTGGAATTATATTCGGTTTTACTTATACAGAAGCAGATATCCCTAATTTGAATCTAATTTTAAATTTGGCAGCTCAAGTGGGTGTAATTTTAAGTTTCTATGTCTTATACCGATTACATAGAATTGAACCCGAAGAAAAGACATCACCAGAAGGAATCCATCTACTTACCACTTATGCTCTTTACGCATTAAACTTGGCCTTTGCCTTTTTTGTAATAGTAAACATAGATACATTGCTTAGGGAAACTTTCGGACTTACAACAGAATCACCCTATGAAGGAATTGAACCTACACTTGCATTATTAGAAAATCCATTATTTATTCCTCTTTTTTTAGCTGTATTAGTTATCGGAGCGTCTATTTCCGAAGAATTAGTTTTTCGTAGAACTCTCATTCCAATGCTAGAGAGAAGAGGTCTGGGACAAGCTTGGGTCCTTATGATTTCAGCTGTAGTGTTCTCCCTACGTCACACACCCGCAGACTATTTATCTGGTTCATTAGGTTTTGCTATTGTACACTTATTTGGAACTATGTCAGGTGGATTAATGCTGGGTTATCTATACTTACGTACTCGCAATATTTTATGGCCAATCTTACTGCATGCGCTTACAAACGGTGTTGCTGCTTTTTCTCAAATTGCTATTACTATTTATAATGATGGGGTAGGAGATAGCTCCTTGTTTCTTATTTCAGGATTCTGGTTGTTAATTGCAGTTGGTTTTGGAGTACTAGTCTTTTCTTATTCTGCTATTCAAGTTTTAACGAAGCGAGAAGATTTAGGAAAGCCTGTTTGGTTACAAATTATCACTGATGTCAAAATTAAAGGAGTAAATCTCATGGATGTATTTTCACTAACAGGTGTTTTTATTTTCTTTTCAGGAGGAATACCCTTTTTATTCGAGTTACTTGAGGATATTATAGAATCCAGTGGAATAATCGATCAGATATCCTTAGGAGTGTTAATAGTGACTCTTGAGACAATTTACTACTTAACTTTTCTAGCATTACTTAGTTTGTTTGTATTTAAGAAAGCTCAACCATTGGTTAAGCCTATTTTTGTACCAACAATTATTTCAGGTGAAAGAAGGTACTCATCTCCCTCTGTTTACTTGGGTCGACCTACATATAAGGGGGATCATCTATCCAAGAACTCAGAAAGACTATGCAAGTCGTGCGGAAACGCAATAATCCCAAACGCAAAATTTTGTGCCTATTGTGGAGTCGAACATCCAATAGAAGATGAGATTGTTTTTGATTAATGTCATATAGTAATAACAGAGTAAATTACAAGAAAGTTCAAAAAACCAGAGCGATTGTACCCGTCTTAGTGTTTGAAATTGAATTCTAATGAATCCATTACCATTATTCAGGGTGCACTGATTGAACAGTACGGTGCAGCACTCAAGATGTTAAGTAACCTTGTTGAAAAATGTCCTGACTCGCTTTGGGAAATTGAATCAAATGGTCCTCCTTTTTACAAGATCATTTACCATATATTATATTTCATTGACTGTTATTTGAGTCGTACGAAAGAAGAAAGGGCAGCGTTCAAACCACGATTTGACTTTGCGGAAGATTTTAGTATTTCAAAAGAAAATTTTGGTTCTATTTATTGGAAAAAGGAGCTTACTAAAGATGAATGTAATTTATACATTTCGGAAATGAGAGCCAAAGCACAGAAATTTTTTGATGAAATATCATTAAATGAACTTACTTCTGAACCTATATTTGAATGGCATGGCTCTTCCCTCCTAGGATCATTGATCTACAATATTCGTCATATTATGCTTCATATTGGAGCACTACAAGGTCGTTTACGTATGAACGGTATTGATGAGCATTTTTGGGTCGGTAAAAGTTCATTAGTTATCTGAACATTTATCTAGAACCCATGAATAAGACAAATGGATAATTGGACAATGTCTCTCCGTAAGAACACTTTCCGTGAATCATTTCTTCCTTTAAAGTATCCAGATTTTGGTAAGTTATTTTTGGGTCAATTTATTTCCAATATTGGTTCACAATTTTCATATATCGCATTACAATTTCTAATTTTTGATCTTACAGGTGAAATAGCTGCTATGGCAATTTTAGCGATAGCAGAAGTAATTCCAATGGTTCTCATTGGTCCATTCGCAGGAGTTCTCATTGATCGGTATGACCGTAAGTACATCATGGCGATGGCGAATTTCTCTCAAGCGTTTATCATTTTCATGATACCAGCCACTGCAATATTTTCTGGCACAAATCGGATTATAGCAATAATTATTCTCGCATTTTTAAATTCAACATTTAACCGATTCTTTTTCCCAGCAAGAGGTGCTTCTATCCCTAAATTGATAGACGATAAGGATGATCTTTTCGGTGCCAATTCATTAAGTGCTGGAGCTTATCAATCATCTGCATTAATCGGTCCTATGCTTGCTGGTATCATTATCGGTTTATATGGATATGATATTCCGTTTATTATTGATGGATTAACCTTTATCTTTTCTTCAATTTGTATTATCTGGATATCAAAATCACTAAAACCAATAAGGAACACTCACAAGAAACAGAGTCCTATTCAAGACCTTATTAGTGGTGGAAAGTTTATTGTTAACTTCCAGCCGCTATTCTATATATTATTACTTTTTTCCTTCTTAATGTTTGCTGGGGGTGCTGGAATTTTCCTCATTGTTCCTTACCTTGAGATTGAATTCGGATTAACCTCTGAAGGTTATAGAGAATTAGTTTTTGGAATAATGAGTGCTATGTCTGCAGGGGTTGGTATGACATTTGCAATATTCTTGTCAAGGAAAAAACGTCTTGCGAGACCTATTACAATGATGACTTTTTCATTAATAATGGCAGGTTTTTTATTTATAGGGTTCGGTATAGCTCCTAATATTACAATCTTAGCACTTGTGTGGATTGGTTTTGGAACTATAGAAGTAGCTGTTGGTATTCCATTGCAAACCATTGCTCAGGAAACAGTTCCAGATCATTTACGCGGTAAGGTATTTTCATTCATTAATCTTGCAGTTTCCACATCCCAAATAATTGGAATGGGTATAATAAGCATCTTAGCTTATTTTCTAGCAATAAGAGGCACATTTATCTTCAATGGGTTTTTAATGGTTATTGTATCTTTCATTGGCTTTTATTGGATAAGAAAGAAATCATTGGAGAAGATTGCACAAGCAAGACGGGAGGAATTTCATCAAACCTCAGAATCTGATCATTGATGACAATTCATTCAGTCTTAAATTCAAGAGCTATTTCATAATTTATTGTCAAGGTTTCATGACTGAATTTGTATGACAAAAATGTTCATAGAAAACAAGGATTGATCTATAAAACAGAAAAGATTTTTGAACTCCAATAATTCCAATTGCAGAGAGAACTATAGCTATGTATTAGAGAGGTAAAATCTAGAATGCTTCAGAGCAGGAATATAGTACAATTACTATTTGGTTTGCTTCTAATAAGTGCGGGAGGACTGATACTGAAACAATCTGTAATACCTAAAGAAGAAAATTCAATCATAGCCAAGAATCTGGTTAAAAAATCAATCACGCAGAACTTTGAATTTCATACACCGATAACTGTCAATAACGATACTGACTTAGCAGTTTTTTCATCCAGCGGTAATGGAACTGTTAATAACCCGTACATTATTACTGGTTTGAATATAACTGATTCTCAAATAAACGGAATTCACATTACAGGAACTACAAAGCATTTTCAAATTATCAATTGTTGGATTGCCAGTTCACTTGCTCATGGTATTTTTATCGGGAATACTACAACAGGGACGGTCACTATAATCAATAACACCTGTAACAGCAATGGTGGGGATGGTATCAGTCTTTGCAATTCTAATTCTTCGATTCTAGACAACAATATCTGCAGCAATAATAATATAGGTATCGCTCTTCAGTATTCTGGCTCATCAACACTCAAAAATAACACCTGTAAGGACAATGGAAATTACGGAATCTACTTGTTCAAATCTATTCTTTCTAAAGTTAATAACAACACTTGTGTGAGCAATAGTGATCTAGGTATCTATTTTGTCCGTTCTGGATCTTCAATTGCTGAGAAAAACACGTGCAATGAGAACGGTCAAATTGGGATATCTCTTCTCGCTACAAATTCTTCTACTTTCACTTCTAATGAATGTAACAAAAACAATAATGGAATCGATATTATTGATTCTAGTTTTTCGAGTTTGATGAGGAATATCTGTAATAATAATAGAGGAGATGCTATTTCGATTGATTCTTCTAGATCATCTTTGGTTACAGATAATATCTGTAATGATAACATTGGAGATGGTATATACGTTCAGCGTTCTGATTCATCAGATCTTACCAATAATATTTGTCATAACAACAGTGATTTTGGTATCTATTATTATTATTCTGGTTCGTTGATGATTTCCAACAATAGCTGTCATAGTAATCATTGGGATGGTATTCACCTATCCGATTGTGAATTTACAACATTGAAAAATAATCGTTGTAAAACAAATTCTGGGAACGGTATTTCCCTTGATTATTCTGAATTTCTGCATGTCTTTAATAACACATGTGATAATAATTATCAAAATGGTATCTCCCTGACCTCTTCCAATGATTTGACTATATTCACTAATTTATGTGTCAACAATTTAGAATATGGGATTTACATTGTTGAAACTTGGGATTTGATTATTGATAACAATATATACATCAATAATGGTATTGATAGTATCTACTTCCTGGAAACTGATACAATAACTACCAGTTCTACCGATCAAATACCATCTCCTGCATCGAACCTCCCATATGCAGTTTTTATCCTTTTATGTTGTATTATTGGTCTCTGGTTTGTTCAAATTCGAAAAAAAGTAGCATAAATATGTAATATCCTTGTCAAACAAAAGCACGATCCAAGCTTGAACTAATAAATCGAATCTACTCTCTCATCAACGATGAATTCAAGATAATGTTGAGGCTTTAGTGAGTTTTGCATATTCTTGCACTTTCGCTTCCTCACTAGTACCTTTCAAAACAAGTACATATTCAATACAGCCACGTGCACGCTCTCTTCTCTGAGTCATGTCATCAAGATTGCTAGTAACATCCAAATGGATAACTACGTCTGCTTCTTCGAGATTTAAACCTCTTCCTCCAACAGGTGTAAATATCAATACATTCACATCCTCTTTTCTGAACTGATCAAGGATTATATGTCTTGACTCTTCTGGTGTTTTCCCTGAAAGATACTTCACACCTGGAAATTGTAATGTCTCTAAAATCATTTTAAGCTGTTCTCCGAGAGCCAAATAACGAGTAAACAAAATAACTTTTGCACCTCGGATAATATGCTCATGTACAAGGTTAATAGCATGTTCCACTTTGGGATGTATCAAACCTCTTGTAGTTGTTTCCTCTGGCTTATCATATCTAGGAAGGTCAACCCTATAAGAGATAATCTCCATACTTGCTTCTAGTAATGTCTGGAGTCTTTCTTTATTTTCATCTGATTTAATGTATCGTAAATATTCCCCAGGAGTTGACTCAAGTAGCAACAATCGTGAGTGGGTAAGTTTAAATAAGAAAGCAAAGGCATTTATTAAAGTTAACCGATCTTCATCTGTTTTCACTTGATATTTTCCAAGTTTAATTGGAAAAATCTTATTTGTTCCACCTAAGCGATCAAGTGCACCTCCGTAAGACAATTTTACTATTTCAAGTCTTGTCAATTTCGGATCTAAGATTTCCTGGATGGTCTGAATAGGTGTTGTGAGAAGATTTGATATCATTTGATCATTTTTAATTATATCTGGTCTATCTATGGGTACTATATTTGTGTAAGTTTCGTATGGGCTCAAATCGAGACGCTGCATTAAGTGAGCTTGTTCTCCTAAGACGCTCATAATATATTTTGCCTTATGTTGATCTCGAGTACCAGACATTGCCAAAACAGGAAAGTTATTCTGTTTTCTTACCACGAATAATTCCTGAAAATATTTAGATAAACGGAAACCTGACATTGATCGTGCTACTAGATCAGTTGCTTCATCAACAATACATAACGACATATTTTCAAATATATCGACTTTACGCTTTGATTTTATTTGAAATCTATCGTTCATCAGAGTTTGTATTGGTGAAAATATAACTTGAGATGCTTGATACATCTTCATTTTCTGTGAAAGATTGAGTCCCTTCCCTCCAATTTGAGGATTGAATAAATACCCCAATTGATCTACGAAACCAAATTTTTTACCCATCTCTACTGCTTGTCTACATCTCATACCTGCTGCTTCTCTTGCCGAAGTGAATATATATTGTTTTTCTGGAGCTTCTTTATGCAGTTTTAACATAACTAATAAAGCAATAATGGTTTTTCCTGTTCCATATGGATAATTCAGTAAAATTGAGTTTCCTTTTTCATGTTGCTCCATTATTTCGTTAACAGCTTGTAACTGATAGTCTCTCTTATCGATTGTTAGTTTTTTTAGTAAAAGCTCCAGATTCATAGATATCTCGCTCAAGAATGCATAAAACATCATCAATTATATAAATAATCGTCTTTTTGAGGGGAATATTCATTGTTTTTGAAGAAGGTTTTTTCATGGAAGCGTTAATAGCTAAATTAAAAGGGCGTCGAAAAGGTGTTGTATATATACTAAAAATGATTTCTCTTGAAATATGGGATTGGTCTCCATCACAATCCTGCAAATCAACAGCTGCATTAGCGAATCACCTGGCTTCAAGTCCACTAATGATGTACGAGCTATTTAAAGGTGAATTAAAAACATCCGAAGAGTTTGAGAAACTAGAAAAGCAGAATCTTCCTTTAAACGCTCAAGGACTTGTAAAACTTTATGATATGGGGCTTAAGAAACTAATTAGTTATCTTGAAGAAAACTTAGACCATGCGCATGATAAAAATGTTCGATTCTTCTATCAGGAAGAAAATTCTTCCTTGTATGAGGAGATTTTTGGTGAAATTGGTCATCATTGGTTTCATTTAGGGCAACTTTTCACGTATTTGAGAGCTAATGATATTTCTGTTGATATGGGAGCTTACTATGGTTATAAAGATCCTGATCCAAGTATACCTCCTAATTAATATCGTAATAAGACAGGCATGATGAAATTCAACGTTGATTGTGTTAAATATACACGAAAGTTGAAATACGCCGCAATATATTGAAAATAATGATTTATGAGTCTGTAACTCATTAATGAGGAGATATGTTCTTTGAATGGTATACAGAAGCTAATTCTAGTTGAAACACGATTCATTTGTTCCATTTCAATCGTTACAGGTTGTTTTTCGAACCAATTCAAGGTTGTACTAAAGAAATTCTCCAAAAAGTGTTCGTTTCCATAGATTATTGGATTTGAATTAGAATAAGAACCTCCGGATTTACTCCCAGATTGATCGTGATATCTTATACGGGAAAGATCGCTTGCAGAGCTCCAAATTTTGGAAATCACCCTCGATAACGAAGTTTGACCTATTTCTGGGGATTGAGACAATAATTGAATGAAATCTGAGGCAATAAGGGTACTTATTTTCTGTCGAAGGGATGCATTCTGAAGAATTTTAAAAATCTTATTTGTTCCCTTTTCATCACATTTGCGTAGTAAATTTGTACCAAAATCCATGAGCATTGTTCCTGTCCTTAATTCATGTATAAGATCCTCAATCCATATATTTTTGTACGGTAAGCTCGTTCCGTTACTTCTACAATAGTACACATTATAAGGTGTACTACTATCCTCTAAAAGAGTGAAAATTATGTTCTGATAATTCATATATGAAAGGAGGGGTGCAGATTGAGATGGATTCAGTTGTCCTATTTCACCAAATGTATGTGTGTAATAAAGAATTACATTATTCTCTACAATTATGTAGGATGAAAATGGTTGTGTCATTACTTTTTGTAAGGTTAGCATTTTCTGAATAATAACCATCTCATTTGTTTTTCTTATCTGCAGTTTTGGTTTATGTCCCTCGTAAGACAAATGTCTTTGTGAGTTTGACGTATTCGAGAATATGGTTGTTCTACAGGTGAAGTACAATCCATGCAATTCTTCTCCAACAAGTCAATGCACCGTTTTCTTTGTATTAATGTTACTGAAATTATATTAGTTAGTGGATCTCACCAAGATTCACTCTGGAAATAATAAATCCTTGTTGAATGTTATCTTCTCTGCATCGAAAATCTTTAGCACACCAATTCTCTTTGACTCAACTTCAAAATAAAATTGGGTGTCTGAGATTTCGTTTAGAGTATCTAAGAACATTTCAACTTGTGGAAGAATATTTTCAATATCTTCTGTAAATGTGAATACGAGTTCTGATGTGTAGACTCTGAAATCCTTGATAAATGTCATAGGTAATAGTGCAGTAAGTAATCCCCGATTAATCTCTTCTTTAACAGTTAACATCATCTCACACATCTCAGATATTAGACTTCACCTATATTATTCATTCTTACCTTTTCATTATTCTGGAGGTACAGGGCCAGTTCCTGGATCTGCTAGACCTATACCTACGGAAAGGAAAAACATGAAAGTGAACACAATTATTGGTAAGATTTTTAAAAAACTGATTCGGGTTGGTTTTAGTAATTTCATTTGGTTTCTTAGCTGTATTTTCATTTTTATCAACTTTACACTCTGATTATTTGAGAGTTCGAGTAGTGTGTACCCCATATTTGATAATAATTTACTCAAAGAAAAAAAAAGCATAAATAAGGTTGGTAATTGTATCTTCTAATTAAAGAATAATTAATCCTACAGTGGTGTTTCGTTTGTCACGAAAGGTTACAGCTGATTCGATTAGTGAAAATGAAAAAGAATTGTTTATAAAAGATTTTCTTGATTATTGGAATCACATTCGCTTTTTAATTAACTCTAATGAAAAAAAGCACACCCAATGGCGATATTGGGGGAAATTAGCTGAAGAACTGTACCAAGAATTTACTTTACCTTTCTATAATTCCTGGAAGCATACAGACTACTTAAAGTTCATTGAATCTTACAGAAAGAACTTTAATTCTCTGTTACTGGAGATAAATGGAATATTTACATTGATTCCTTATAGAATTATACTTTATGAAGCAATAGAAAGAAAAAGTCAACTGTTTGAGAACTTAAAAGAAGAACCAACTCATGAACAGTTAATGAAATCATTACTTGCACTCTCAAAAGACTTGGATGTCCCTTTGAGAAAAACAGATACCAAAATCATTCAAAAATTGGCAAATCCTAGATTTTCAAAGTCTTTAGATCGTTTCCCAAAAATGGCGGAACTTGCTTACAGTACTCGGAGCGATGTCCGTACTGTAACATCTAGAATAGATTTCTTGATTGAAAGCCTAATTTTAAGTGTAATTTATACCCTTAACATGGCCAAGATTGGGTACCAAACCATTTCATTCTTGCACTCGATTAAAATCAAGGATATTCCTTCTGATTTGAAGGAATACATTATATATTGCTTTCCTGTTCCCTCAATACAATCTAACATAACAGTCATGCAATATCCCTATTCATACTCATATATTATGCAAAAACTCAAGAATCATTTCAATATATCGCTTACTGGCTACAAATATTTATCAAAGGAATTTAAAGGATGGAATTTTGGAGGTTTAACTACAGATCCAGTAGAAAGGTGGAAATTAAAACCACCACTATTGAACCCAGGTGGTAATTGGAATCAAGATTTAATTTTAGGAAAAATGGGAATTGAATCAAATTTGGATCCTTTCTTCGACCCTTACGAACTATCCAAGGAAGAAGCTCGATTATTGGGTTATATTCAGCTCTATTCTACAATGGATGATGCATCTTTGGAGAAGCAACTAAATCGTTCGAGAAAAACCATTGTAGCAGATTGGAAAAAGCTGTTGCAGAATGAAATAATTCGAAAATTCCCTATCTTCTCAAATCTAGGTCTTGGATCTCGTGTGTACTTCTATATATCAAATCTTTCTCCACCTAATGTAAGGTTGGTTAATCAACACTTCAAGTTCTTCCCGTATACACATGTTTTCTTCGATGAGCGAGAAGGGATGATAATTGGAAGCGTAAAAATCCCTTCACGATGGACACATACATTTCTTTATCAGCTATCATCCCTTTCAGAAGAATTTCCTGAATCAAATTCCGATTATTACATAGGTCCTGAAAAAATTTTCCGCTGGGGTATCAATTTGAATAAAACTTTTCATTGGGATAAATTTAAATGATGAGTATTTGAGTTTGTTTAAAGTGTTTATGTTGTTGCAGATAGTGGGAATTCTTCTTTAACTTCCGTCAATTTGGGATTGAATTTCAATCGTAGACTGTAAGAAATCATTATAAAACCTATTACACAAATAATTCCCGCAACAACGATACCTACTGGTAAACCCCAAGATTCTACTGCTGCGCCCGTCACTGGTAGAATTGGTATACCTATAGATGATATAATAGAGGGCATTAAGGAGCATACAGCATTTCTATTTTCAGATGGTACTAAATCCAATAGAATTCGTTGAGATAGTGTTCGACTTATATCAAATAATGATCCCTCTAGAATTGCTAATAGCAAAAAGGTTCCAATTATTCCTACAGGGTTGAACTCATTCATTGGTGGTACAAAATATGTCAATAGTATGAAACTCGGGAAGAAAAACAGAATTTGGAGTAAAATCACAAGGGAAAGTCGCTCATTTTTGATTTTTTTAATTATATTTGCCATGTAAAAGCTAACGGGTATTCCTACAAAGAAAAGTACTGTTCTCAACGTGCTTGCATCAACATCTGATCCTGTGTAACCATAGTATATTGGAAATAGTATGAGATTCCCCCATATAAGCCACACAACATTGTAAACTGACAAACCAGTAATAAAAAAGAAGGTCATTTTATTCCGAATCAGGAACTTAAAACCACCTGTTAATTGAGTGATATATCCATTTTTTGAATGTTCTCCGTTTGAAGGAATCTCATCCTGTTCAGTCTTAATATCTTTGATAAAAATCAGAATAAACATAATAACAATCAAAGAGAGCCCAAATTGTATTGAAAAAACGAATGAACGAGATATTTCCGTTGCAAGTGCACCTCCAATTAGGAATGAAGCACCTAACGCTAAATTATTCATTGATCCGACTCTTGACATCACAAATCCGTAAACTCGCCTTTCAGAGTCACCTTTACCAACTGCTTTCCTGTAGTTATTATCAATCCATGTTTCAAATGCTCCTGATGATTGTGCATTTCCAAAACCGCTGATAATACTTATTAAAACAAAATCGGGAAAGGTTTGGGCACTGATTAGTAAGAAAAGCTGCAAAGAATAACATATAAAAGCGATTGCTAGTATCCATCTCTGTCCTATCCAATCGCCCAAGCTACCAGACGGGTAGTCGAAAATTAGTTGAGTAATTAACATCACAGAAGTGGTAACTGCTGCCAGCGTGAAACCTACGTTATCAATTACAAATAGTATGTAAAACGTACTTGATAAGCTCATAAGAAATGAAATTATCATACTGAGCGATAATACTGTACGCATATGAATTTGAGCTTGTTTAGGTAACTCTGTCGTACCAAGTATTGAATTAATTATCATAGCGAACAATTTCCTTTTTTTTGAGTACCAAGACTCCTTTTTTGTGATGAAAGATGACCAAATATTCTTTTAGCTTTCCCCAATTACGTTGAGAACAGAGAATATTGGATTTGCTTTTATAGAAGCCTGTCTAGGCAATCAAATGGTTAAATGTGTAAGAAAGAATTATGATAAAGAAGAAGTGTCAAATCATTTTATCAAACAAATATGTGCGTCTTGTTTTACAGGAACGCTGGAATAGTTCAAGAAGAAAGTGGATGGATTATTTAATGCTAAATGAAGAAAAACGGTCTATTTGAATAATTGAAATCCAATAGTAGCCATTCTTTTACCTAGAATTTCCGCATCCCGATTCGCTATTGTATCATGCTTTACGTGACGGAATTTGATCTTTATTTCTTCTTCTTTTCGTTCTTCATACATCATAGATCCCATGGGAAAAGGTGCGTTAAACCATGGATGCCCTATTCCTCCAATAATTATCATTCCATGCGCGAGACCAAAAGTAATAAGGGAGTTTATAACACTCTCTTGTCCACCTACTCTTAATCCAGAAACAGCAATAGCAGAAAATAATTTTCCTTCCCAGAGCTGTTTAGGCATCTTATTATCACGGGATCGGTCAATCATATTCTTTAGAATACCTGGAGGTCCAGCCCAATAAGAAGGAGAAGAGATTATTAACCCGTCATGATCTTGGATGAGATTTTCTATTTTCATATAATCATCATCCTTATCTAGTGGACAAGGTTTAGTTGTGCAGACATCACATCCAGTACACTGTAGTATACTGTAATCGGATAAATCAATTTGCGTAACAGTTGAACCTTCGAGTTTTGCACTTTCTAAAGCTATTTTCAACAAAAAAGAAGAGTTAGTTTTCTCTGCTGGCTTCTTTGGAGAACCAGAGATTCCTAATAGTTTGAATACCATAATTTAATCCCCAAAAATCTGAAAACGAAATAGTCATTCTCAAATGATAAGCCTTTCTTCAAATTTTAAAGCATGGATCAAATTTGTATTTTAATCCAAAACAAATATTCCTGAGGTCGATAATTACTAGATAAATAACTCTATATCTGGTAGGCATCTAAAGGAGATGGTGGGGATAGATAATACACAGACTCTTTCCACTCTAAACTGGTTCAAAATTAAAATTCATCTATCCCCATAGCATGATCCTAGTAAATATATCAGAATTACTATTATAAAAGGTTGACTTCCATTCATTGGAAAATCAAATCTATCTATCTTTAACTTGCTGAAATTTTTTTATTCTTCTAATTTGGGAGAATTCAGGGGTAAATACACTGTAAACACTGATCCCTTATCCAAACCTTTAGATTCTGCAGAAATGGTTCCTCCATGCTTCTCAACGATTAATTTACATAAAAAAAGCCCTATTCCTGATCCTACAACTGAGTATTTGGTGGGAATTGTCACAAATTGAGTAAAAATAGTTGAAAGGTGCTCTTTTGCAATTCCTGCACCATTATCTTTTATACTGATCGATACTGAATCTTTATTTGTCTTAGTAACCTTTAAGAATATTTTACGTAATTTCTCATGGGTGTTTTTCATTGCATTATCCATGATATTCGCTATTACTTGACTAATTCGTTCTTTGTCAAATAAAATTTCTACTGATTGTAAGCTATCTGGGATTTCATACTCAAATTGTTCTCCTAACAAATTTTCATAGAGTATTTTTTCATCTTGAATAAATTTGTTAAAGTTCCAATATTCTTTACTGATTACCAAGTCCACTCCCCTTTCAAACTTACTAAGATCAGATACTTCCATAATTAATCTTGCCAATTTATCTAAATTCTTGTTTAGCACACTAAAAACATATGATTGTTTCTTTAGAGTGAGTTCATCACCGTGTGATTGAAGTAGTTCAATGAAACCTTTAAGACTTGTTAGAGGGGTTCTCAGTTCATGACTGGTTGTCTCGATAAATCTTGAACGACTTTTTTCTAATTCTATTCTATCATTCTCAAGCTTTTTTTGTTCAGTTACATCAACTAATCTTGCAAGAGCAATCGATTCGCCCTTAGAGTCTTTGAATGCTTCAGATATTGTTTCTACTATTCTTATTTCCCCATCTTTTCTCAAAATTTTAAATGTGTACCTATTAGGCACACTTTCTCCTCTTAACCGTTTACGATATCGTTCTATTACTAGAGGTAAACTACTTTCATGAATATATTTTTGGAAATCAGTATTCATTAATTCTTCATTCGACCAACCAAAAACTTCACTTGTGACAGGATTAGCATAGATTATTCTAGATTCATCGTCCAATATAATAATCGATTCATGTGAATGTTCAACAATGGATCTGTACTTTTCCTCACTATCATGAAGTTTTAGCTGTGTTTCTTTTAATTCGCTTATATCAGATACAATACCTCGTAGTCCGACAGGTTTACCATCTTTTATAACTGGTCTAGAGTGAACTCGTCCATAGAATGTTGTCTTATCTTTTCTTTGTAATAAATATTCTGATGGTTTGGGATCAGACCCCGCAAAAATTGATTTAATAGTACTAATAGCAACTTTGATACTTTCTGGAGCTATTACGTCTGCTAAATTAATGCTCTTTTGAAAATCTTCTTTTGTATATCCAAATTTCTCGAAACCAGTCTCATTTGTGTAAATCAGGTTTAAATTTAAATCCGTTTCAAAAACAACTTCTGGTAGAAACTCCAATAGGTCCTTGTAATTAATGGGGTGTGTTGAAGTGAATTTTTTTGTTTGATCCGTCATTTTGAATCTTCAGTTGATATTAAGCAGCCATCATATATTAATGAAGACATTTAGATAAGATCAAATGAAAACAAAAATTTAATTCGATAAATATCAGATGTGTAGAAGATTAGTTACTTTAATTTGTAATATGGCTGAATTTAATAAAAGACTTTTTCTGCTTTACGTACCACTAATTATAGTATTGGAAATCATTTAAATAACGATCAGTCAGTTGGTATTATACTGGAAAGCTTCTTACCACAAATTATTCCACTTTCAATTTTACTAAGCTTAATTCTGATAAATGGTTTCCCAGTGTTCTATTTTTTGAAGAATAGTTCTAGTATTGATACTGGAATGTCGAACTTAGTAACTTTTATTTTCACTTTCACAATATATTCTGGATATATTATGTTTATATCCTTCTTTCTCATATCTTTTTTCGTTATGTTCCTTAATGCTTAAATAAATTAGTAGAGAGTTATATTTATCAAATTACTGTCAAGATTGACTATTTTTTAGGAACATGTTTGGAACGAATAATCTATTAATTCGAGAACTACCCCAGAAATATTTAAGGAACCTCTCTGAAAAATATCTCCAAGGAAGTAAATACAATGTCTGATTATAAACCAAAATGGGGCCGACCTTTTTATGAAAAACTTCATTCTAGCAACAGTATTATTATGGCTTGTAATACTAGAATTGCAAATGGAGTAGTTAAAGGTATATTTAATGCAGCAAAAGATACTCAATCTCCAATCATCTTTGAATTAGCTAAATCTGAATCTGATCTTAAAGGTGGATATACTGGTCTTACTCCTGAAAAATATGCGAATTTCATAAATAAAGTTGCTTCAGATGTGCAATATCCTAATTATGTCATTCATGGTGACCATATAAAAGTAGGTAAACAAGAAGATATTCCTGGGGTAAAAGATTTAATCACTGCTCAAATAGAGGCAGGTTATTCTTCCTTTGCTATTGATGCTAGTTTTCTATATGATAAGAATGGTTCTAATGAAAGTGAAAGATTAGCTGGAAATATTGGAGCAACAATTGAGGTTGCAGAGTTCATAGAAGACAAAATAGGTCATAAAGATTTTGGACTTGAAGTAGAAGTGGGAGAGATAGGGAAAAAGGATCCGAAAACAGGGCTTGTCATGACTACTGTGGAAGAAGCCACAACTTATATCATATCCTTGAACGATGCTGGAATAGATCCACAATTTTTGGCGATTGCTAATGGATCGGTTCACGGTTTTCAATATGATACATCTGGAAATCCAATTCCCCAAGTAGGAATTGACATTGTTTTGACAAAAAACATCGGTAATGCGATTAAACCAATGGGAGTTAAGATTGCTCAGCATGGAATTACTGGCACACCACTCGAAATCATCGCAAGTCAATTTCCGAAAGATGTGATTGGAAAAGGTAATGTTGGTACTAATTGGATGACTGTTGCTTGGGAAGTGCTG
This sequence comes from Candidatus Hodarchaeota archaeon, assembly GCA_016840305.1. The sequence continues at coordinate 10,285 of JAEOSP010000189.1, read as the reverse complement.
AAAATATTCGAACCAGAACTATTTGCTAAAATCTTCAAATGGACAAAAGATAATTACCATGAGGAAAGCGTTCATATTAATGAGACGTTTTTAAAGTATAGTAAGTTAGCAATTATCAAGCACTTTGATGAGTTATACTCTGTGAAAGCAGACACGGAACATGCTCTTTCCTCTGCAGCATATACTAGTTCTTTATATTTCTTAAAGGCTTTCAACAGCTATGGTCAGATTAAAAGCTAATCATACCTTATTAATAACAGAAACACTGAGAATCCAAATCATTTTTTTATTCACTCAGATTTGATACCATGAGTGATAATGAATTTCCAAAATCTTAATTTGAACTTGTTTTTAATCCGTCATGCACAACCACTCAATCCTCCTAATCATTGGACTGGCCCTTCATCTCCAATGAGTGATCAGGGCATGTCTCAAGCAAAAAAATTAGCTCAAGAGTTAGAGAAACAGGTTTTTGATAGATTAATTTCAAGTCCATTTGTTAGGACTGTCGAAACAGCAGAGATTGTCCAACGAACGCTGTTTAGAAAAATTCCATTAGAAAAACAGGGATGGCTTGCTGAAATCGACCTTGGGAGGTGGGCTGGGAAAAATAAATCGGAAATTGCATCTGATCCTGGCTACCCTAAGTCATTTCCAATGGATAAAGTAGTAGATCAAGAACCTCTTGTAGCTCGTTTGATGAATACAACTAAACTTTTTTCTTTTCCAGGTGGAGAAGATTTGGAAACCTTTTGGAACCGCGTCCAAGCAGGTTTTATCAATCTGATAAATAAATACCGTGATAATAATCAAAAAACTATCGGTTTAGTAGGACATGGGGGATCATTCTCGATAATTTCATCCATTCTTCTAGGTAGGTCTTTCTCTGATAGCAGTTTCCCTATCATAGCAATTAAAATGGCTAATTATGCACATATCAGAATATACAAAGGGCGTGTGGTGTTTCTTAAGCTTAATTAATAGTTATTTTAACTGAATTAATACAAAAATGAAAATCAACCAGTAGATAAACCTGAAAATGTCTGAAACCCGTATTGGGACTTTCTTATAATGAGTTCTTGTTGGAAGTCCGAATCCTCTGAAATACAGTGCTTGAGCAAGAAACTCTGATCGATATATAGTTGATGCAATCATAATTGCCAAAGTTTTTGGTAACCATGTAAGAATAGACCATCTACCACCAACTTCTCCTCTTAATGTTAGAGTTTCAAATGTTTCCTGAGCATCTTTTATGACTCTTGGAACGAATGTAAGGGTTAAAGAAGGAATTAGTGCCCATTTCGGTGGAATTTTCACAGATTCAAGAACTCGTGTAAGATCTGAGGGATTAGTTACAGTAACAAAATAGGAAAAGGTAAGGGCTCCGAAAATTATACGTAGAAAGACAGAAATGGCATACTCTTGTCCTGAAAATACCCAAGTCAATCCAGTTAGTAGAAGTATAACTGGAACGATCCCTGACAATAAATTTATCATATTGCGTCCTTCTCCCTCAAGTAAGTATTCAAATATAATCAAAAGTGTTATAAGAGTCAAAATAAGAGGACTAGCTACAATTAATAAGAAAAATTGGAAAGAAAGAACCATAATTCCTATGAGAGGATGTTTACTTGTTGTTTGTGGATTAAAAATAAATCCTTGGTACAATCTATTTAGAACCGTGGAAATTAGAAACCCCTCCTTTGTAATGATAATAGATGTTGATTCAAGTCATTTACGTTTGTAAAGGAGGGTATTTCAATGCCTGATTCCCTTAACGAAGCTATTAACCTTACAATTTGATTTGGTATGAGCAAAGTTTCCCTTTCTAACCTGTAAAGAACCATTTCTCTTGACCCGTCTATGGATATGTTCTTATTTTCAATCACAGAAATTCTTTCAAAAAGTGGTAAGATTCTTGAATCATTACTTGCTATAATAACAGTTTTACCTTCTTTGACAGCATTAAAAAGTAAATTCTTGAATAAGTTTTTACCTTGAATATCCATACCAATCGTTGGTTCATCAAAAAGGATGATTCGTCGATTCAACTGAAAAGCTAACCAAAGTGCTGCCAATCGTCGTTGTCCCTCACTTAATTCATATAGTTTGGTATCAGCGAGGTGTTCTATACCAGATAGTCTAAGGAGTGTATTTTCTCGTTCATAATTTTGGATTATCCTGTGTAGATCTGTTCTTAAGGTAGGTTCAATTAGGAACAATTTTGCATTCTCGGGTACGTAACAGATTTCGTTTTTTACGGAAGACATTCCTTTAACTTGTTTGTCGTTGATTGAAATTTTACCAGAGGAAGGAGATAAGATCCCTGCAAGTAATCTTAAGAATGTCGATTTCCCACTTCCATTTACTCCTAATAAACCAATAATCTCAGGTTTTGTGCTTTGCCAATTTACAGATTGAAGAAATGGTTTGGAAGATCTTGAGAATCCGTAACTCACATCTTGAAAACTTATCTCCATTTAAGTTTCTCCTATTTACCATAAATTTGTTTTAAACCTTTTCTAGCCTCTTTAATTGATAGAAAATGTCCATTATAATTTTCGAGTTGAATTAAAGATACTTCAGGTAAATCAACATCGATTAAACAGCTGATTATGTCTTTTGGAGTACCTATTGAGTGAATTGTTCCATCAGCAAGAAAAATGACTTTATCAACTGCTGGAAGTAGATAATCCAAACGGTGTTCAAATACAATTATTGTTTTGCCCTGCTTAGCTAAATCAAGTAGTACTTTAACTAAATTTAATTCAGATTTCAGATCTATTCTCGCCATAGGTTCATCCAAAATTAAAACAGAAACATCTGGAGCAATTGCTGTTGATAATGATACCCGTTGAAGCTCACCCGAGCTTAATTCTGTTTGGACTTTTTTCCTCAGATGAGAGATCTCAAGAAGCGTAAATACCTCGTTCAATCTTTGTAAGATTTGCTCTGGATAATACCCTAAATTCTCTAATGATAGAACTATTTCTTCTTCGACTGATAATGTCGTAGTGAAATCTGCGGGATATTGTGGTACATACCCACATCGTTTGATGAACTCGAAACGAGAAATTGAATTAATATTTTCACCATCTAAACATATTTCTCCCTCTACAATTGCTGGATAAAATTTGGGAATCAATGTCATTAGTGCCCGAGCTAGAGTACTTTTTCCTGAACCGCTAGCACCTGTCACTAGCGTAATCTCACCAGGATTCGCAACGAAAGAGACATTCTGAAGAGTCCAGCTGGAAGACCCCCTGTATTTTATTCCGAGATTGGATATCTCAAGCAATGATTCCACTTTCTTCGTTTTTTCTTGCCTAAGTTTTTCTAGAGGTTTTCTTTATCGATTTAAGAATTCCTAATTCATCCAAGTATGTAACAATCGGAACGGCAATAAATGTTCCAAACACAACTTGGGCTATATTGAAAGGGACTTCAAATAATGCTGCTTCAATTGCAATTTCCAAAAAAAGAATCTCATATAGAAAATAACCAATAATCATAATTGGCCCAGCTAAAACACATGAAAGTGCCATTTCTCCCCTCGATTTCATACGCAATTCTACCGACCAAATTATAGCCATTAGTATAAGAGCCACTATCACCAAAATCCATCCTGGCAAAGAGAATGTAACATAGGATGTACCGAAGTTAAAACTTCCCTCAATTATATCAGAATTAGGAAATCCGTTTAAAATTGGAGTCGTAAAGTATATTGTGAAGCTAATTAAAAACACTGTGAGGATTGCGAGAAAACTCCTTCTCTGTTTCAAACTAATTTGTTTCAGAAGAATGAAAAGTAAACCTACAGTAAAACCCTCTAATCCCTTCAGAACGAGAGTTGCGGGTGCGAAATGTCCGTACCCCAAGAACGCGTCCGCTAATGACGCACCTAAACCACCAGCTATACCTCCTACTACTGGTCCACCTATCAAAGCTCCTAAATATACAAAAGCTTCCCCTAAATTAAAAAAACCTGAAGAAGATACCAAACCTATCGAAAATAAGGATGTGGACAAAAAAACTAATGCTGTAAAAGCTGCTGTTAGTGCTAACTGCCTAACTAGTTGAACATCGCCTTCTGCTGACTGTTCTACGGTCATAAGAATCCCAAGCCATCATTGATTGTTTAGGAAGAAAAATGTATCTATAGAATTTAGGACACTAGAGATCTGAATAACGAGGTAAAATGCAATATAAAACCGTAAAACTTAAATAAATAATAATAAAACGTACCGCTTAGTGCACTATATTGCTCACAATTCTTCGGAATGAGGGATTGACTTGAAGGTTGAAGATCGTTATTGGGATCGATTACAGTTATTATTTGGCTTGCGTTTAATTTTAAAGGGTTATAGATCATCTCGTGCATTATACAAAGATATTATTGATTACAAATCAACAAATGAGAGCCCCTTTATTACTTATTCACAATTTAATAGATATTTGCGCGGTGAGACAGAAATTCCAGCTAAGAAGGCAGATCTCATTCGATCTTTCATTTTGGACAACGTAAATATTACCAACGATCTTATTCTTCCAAGTATTACAATCGATATTCCTGAAGATAAGAAAAATCCGATTCAGATTGATCTAGGTAGACTTATAAGGTCTCCTTCATCGTTAAACTTTCTTGCTTATTATCTAACCCTCGAAGAAGAGCTAGAGGGTAAATTTGATTCAATATTAACGCATCCTGAGGCTATTCCTATAGCAATTAGCTGTTCACAAACTTTGAAAATTCCGTGGTACAGTGTTGAGTTTAGAAGACCACTTGGTAGAACAGTGAGTGAATATCCTTATCTTATTGATCAAGAACATGTTTCTACCGTTTTCTTTAACCAGAAAGAATCTAGAATGAAGAATAAAAAAATCATAATTATTAGTGATTATATTCGAAAAGGTGGGTTGTTAGATATCCTTTTCTCAGTAGTGGATGAAAATCATGGAGAAGTGTCATTTCTCACCGCTATCGTCGGTATTGGATCCATTTGGAAACGTTTTTCTACTGAACTTGATGGTCAGCTGAAAGTTTGTCATATAGTGTGAAATTTATAGTTTAAATTAGTATTAAAAAGATCTAATAACATAATATGAAGTTTAAGGTATTTTTTTTTGCTTTATCAACATATAAGCTAGAATGGCCAAAAAGGAATGAATTCCTTCAAATGGAACCTTATTTTCCTTTTGGTATACTATTTTAATGCTCGCATCTGCTGAAAAACCATTGGAATCAGTCACTATGCACTTAAATATCCATCTTCCGGGTTCTAATCCAGTAATTTCATATGATATTAATTCTTGAGTCCATTGAGAAGTAATTAGTAAGCTATCATTCTGAAAGATTGAATAGGTTTCTTTGTTAGTTGCCGTACCTCTCCATTGAAGTGTCAATTCTTGTTCTTCTATAATTTCCTGATCTGTTGAACAAGGAACTACTAGCGGTTCACTGAGAATTGGAAAATCAGAAGCATTGACAGGAGAAGTATTAAAATAATTTTCTGCCCAATCAGAATAAGTATCTTTATCAGTATCGCCTTGTAGCGGGTGAGTTCCAGAGAGATATTCATTTAAATCATTTAATCCATCATTATCCGAGTCTAGCGAAGTTTCATCCGAGCAAGGATCCATTCCATATCGGAATTCATAGTAATTTGGTAAAGTATCTAGATCAGCATCATTCTGATCAAATCTGTAAATTGATGAATTTATTCGCTCAAAATTGTAATCATCAATTGGTAAAAAACTCTTGTTCCACCCATTATATGTAAGATAGAAAATATCATCGTAAGACATGATACTTTTATTAGCCAAACCATACCATTGAGGAGAAATAGATCCATCGACGTCATGAACTCCTCCAAATAAATGACCTATCTCATGAAGAAGGATGAGTTGATCAGAAGTCCATAGTTGATTATGGGAGATGATTAAAGCATTTCCGTAAATAGCATTCACTCGATTCTGCCCTGTATTATATTTTTCTTGGAAAATTATAAGAAAGTCGTAATTATTACCATTTACTGATGGGTCACTAACTCCAGAAGAAAAAGTCCAGGATATATCATTAGCTACTTTTTCAATACTTACATCTAGTGAGTCATTTTCTCCAGGAGTATACGTAGTAACGTTACAAACATGAAATTTATTATTGAAACGTGTCTCAAAGGGTCTCATCCAATATTCAAAAGTTATTTTTACATCCGAATAATCAATAAATAGTTTATCCTCTCCTAGGAGATGGGTATCAACAGCTACTAAGATAGAGATATTTCCGTCAGGATAATAATTATTGAATTCTGTAGGTACAATATCTTGTTCATTGAAGAGATTTATTCTTGTGTTTTGAAAAGTAGTACTCAAAACTGCAACTCTAAGGGGATTGAATATAAAAAGAAGGTTGCAGAACAGGATTAGAAACAGAATCCTCTTTCCTAAAGGAGTTTTCATTTAGTTCACACAAAGGGGTTTTATCCAGTTTTATAACTCTTCAGGTTAGATGCAAAAGAATGAAAAATAATTATATATTCCAAAGCAAATTGTTCCTTGTACCTTTTAGGCTATTTCTTGAGTATAATTCGGCGTAAGGATTTTCTAATGACAATTATCGCGATAATATCAGACATACATGCTAATCTATCGGCTTTACAGGCAGTGTTATTGGATATTCATAAGCGAAAAATTAGAAGGATCTTTTGCCTGGGCGATTTAACTGGCTATGGGTCACAACCTGTTCCAGTAATCCATTTAACTTTAGCAAGATGTGAAGTTGTTATTAAAGGTAATCATGATAACGCTGTTGCATTAGGAGAAACTCCTTTACATTTTCAAGAGAAAGCTCACCAGACATTAAGGCAAGCAACAGATAAATTAAGCATTAATGAACGAAAAATGCTTCATGAGCTTCCTACAACGTACACACTTAACCTCGATAATAAAAAAGCTTTAATGCTTCATGGTGGTCCAGAATTCCCACTAGACCAATATATCTATCCAGATGATGAGGAAGATTATCAATCGACTTTTGATTTCATGGAGTTAATCGAGGTTGATGTTTTGTTCCATGGACACACCCACATACCCTATGTTCGTCATCAAGCTGGAAGAGTGATTTGCAATCCTGGAAGTGTCGGAGATCCACGAGATAACGACGTGCGAGCTTCGTATATTCTTTTTAACATGGAAACGCTTGATGCACAATTAATAAGAGTTGTATATGACTCTATACCCGTTACTCCTAAAGTAGATATTACAAATCGTTTAGTAGTTAGAAGATGAATGAATGGCAAGCCCACAAACAGGTAAATCCTTAAAGATAATACTAATAGGCGATGGGGGAGCGGGGAAGACCTCGTTAGTAAATCGTTTTATTCACAAGACTTTTTCAAGTATTTACAAAACGACTATTGGTGTAGATATCAGTCCTTTTAATACTATCACCATACATACCAAAAAATCGATTCGGTTCGTTTTATGGGATATGTCAGGTCAGACTCACTTCAAACGTTTTCGTTCACGTTTCTATTCTGGAACAAGTGGTGCGATAATTGTATATGATTTAACTAATGCCAGTTCTTATCGTAATGTACAAACATGGGTTAAGGAATGTCAGGATAACCTTCACAAACCTGTTCCAATGATTATTTTAGGGAATAAAGCTGATTTGAATGAACTTCTCATCGATCATCCTCGTTCGGATTATCCAAACATTCCCTTCTTTCAAACTTCAGCGAAAAATGGTGAAAATGTCAATAAAGCCTTTTTTTCCTTGTTTGAATCTGTTATAGAAGAAAAGCTTGAAAAAGAAGATCTTTCCGTTGAAAAATCTACTCATATTCCCTATAACAAGACCTGAAAGAAGTGAAAGGAACTAAGAAATAATTTTGGATCTTGCTAGCATAAGTTGTTCGAAATTCGATCGCTTAACAAAGACCTTTCAATTGTGAATAAACAATGTTAATTGTTAGATCACGTTAGATTACTAATTCTAGTTTTTAATTATTCTCTAAACTCATTTTGATGGGAAAATAAATTTTTTTGGCCTAATTATAACCATAAAAGACTTTAAAATCAATAATTATTTCACTAAATTGTTGAAAAACATTTTATTCACATTAGAAAAATATTTATACTACTTGTGAATAAAATATTATACAGAGTATTAAAATAAAAAACTTATGCTTAATAACTTTAGGAAGTTTTAAAATGAATAGAAAATATAAAAACCGAAAATATGATGATTTTGAATTTAATTGTGGATTTGATCCCATGAGAATTTTTATAAAAGGAAAACACGTTCCCGGTTTACCGTTTTTCCATTTTGACAATCGAAGAGGTAATTCCTTTTTCAATAGAGCTTATATAAATAAAGGTGAAGATGCATATATGATTAGGTTTGAAATCCCAGGCGTTACGAAGGATGATATCCAACTCGAAATTACTCCTGATGAACTCTGGTTAAATGCTAAGAACGAAGAGTATAATAAAAACTATGAAGAACATCTCTTTTTCGATGATTCAATTAATCCTGATAAGGTAAATGCTGAATTAAAAGCTGGTATTCTCCTTGTTACTGCTCCATTTGCAAATGTAAAACCTAAAAAACGGGTAAACGTCGAATAAGCTACATAGATTGTATTTTTATAACATTAAGTGCGAGTGATATCATGGAAAACGTTGAATGTATTGTTAAAGAAGCTGTGCCACGGGATGTAGGCCGAGGCTTTATTCGAATAGATCCTATAATAGCCGAAAAAATGAAAATTTCGGCAGGCCAAGCACTTCAAATTATTGGTCGACGTAGAACTGCTGCTATTTACTGGCCAGGGTATGCTAACGATCGTGGAACGGGAGCTGCTAGATTAGATGGGAGTACTCGTCGGAATGCGGGCGTTGGTATTGATGATAGGATTGAGATAAATAAAATTGAACCAAAACCAGGCACAAGAATTGAATTTGCACCTGTTCAGAATCTTAGAATTTCAGGAGGAGAGAATCATCTAAAACACCTTCTCTTAGGGCGTGTGCTAACACAAGGTGATTACATTGAAATTCCTGTCTATAACCAAAGAATTGTGCTGGTAGTATCAAAAATATCTCCTCAAGCTGACGCAATAATAATGGATGATGCAACAGCCGTTGCAATATCACAGAAGCAAGTAAAAGATATAAAGCAAGAATCTTTTGAAAGAGTTCGATACGAGGACATTGGTGGGTTAACAGATGAAATACAAAAAGTACGTGAAATGATCGAGCTTCCAATGAAGCATCCAGAACTTTTTAAACGACTTGGAATTTCTCCACCAAAAGGAGTTCTACTACACGGACCTCCAGGAACTGGAAAAACTCTTTTAGCCAAGGCAGTTGCTACAGAAACTGAATCACATTTTATTTCTGTTTCAGGCCCAGAGTTCATGTCCAAATTCTACGGTGAGAGCGAACAGAGAATAAGACAAATATTCGAGGAGGCAAAAGAAAATTCTCCGAGTATTATATTTATTGATGAGATTGATTCGATTGCTCCAAAACGATCAGAAACAATGGGCGAAGTAGAACGTAGAGTTGTTGCACAGTTGCTTTCCAATCTTGATGGATTAACTGGAAGGGGAAATGTTGTGGTAATTGGTGCAACAAATCGAGTGGATGCTTTAGATCCTGCTCTCCGACGTGGTGGAAGATTTGATCGAGAAATCGAGATAGGTATACCAAACAAGACGGGTAGAGAAGAAATCTTATTGATCCACACTCGCGGTATGCCTTTAGCAGATGATGTAGATTTAGATCAGTTATCAGCTATTACACATGGTTTTGTTGGTGCAGACCTTGATCAGCTTACAAAAGAATCAGCAATGGGAGCCTTACGTAAAATTCTACCTAAGATTAATCTTGAGGATGATGTCATCCCTGCCGATGTATTAAATGAGCTAAAAGTAACCCAAACTGATTTTGATGATGCATTACTAGACATACATCCCTCAGCTCTTCGGGAAGTTTTTGTTGAAGTTCCAAATGTTAGTTGGAACGATGTTGGGGGACTCAACCAAGAAAAAAGAGAAATTCAGCATAGTATTGAATTACCATTGAAATACTCTCAATTTTTCAATCATATGGGTGCCAAACAACCAAAAGGAATACTCTTATTTGGCCCTCCTGGAACTGGAAAAACTTTATTGGCTAAAGCAGTTGCATCTGAAACACAAGCTAATTTTATATCAATAAAAGGCCCAGAATTACTTTCAAAGTGGGTAGGTGAATCAGAAAAAGGTATTCGAGAGGT